>DASYWW010000046.1 GCA_035935655.1 Candidatus Bathyarchaeia archaeon | reverse complement strand
TGCGACTCGCATGGCTTAGTCTCATCCCGATAGCAGTTGGGTCCGCCAGGATCAAGCGGAGTCTAGAACGATTGGAGTTTCGGACGCCATAATATGTACAGGAATCGGCTGGAGTTTAGCAGGTGGCTACGAGCCTATCTTAGACCTAAACGTTCCAGGGTATTTGACTGCCCGGGTTTCTTTGGGTCCGCATGATCTTTCGCCCACAGTGGAGGTCAATCGGTCATACACAGGCGTAACGCCCTAAGCGTCGGATTGACGCCGCCGCCGGGACCGTGGGCTACTATTCGACCTGCTATGCTACCAAAAAGGGGTACGAGACGAACAGCCGATTTAAACATTTACCCTCACCGCGAACCAAAAAATTCCCCTTCCAAAACCGAGATCTCTGAAGTTTTTGCACCTGCATAACTTTCCAGCGGATCTTGATTTAGCGAGAGAAAAGTTTCTCCCCACTTGAACAACGACAGAATGGCTTCTGCAGGTTTCCGATAACCCGTTAGAATGAGCGCTGCGGCAAGAGCTTCAGCAGTGCTTAGTCTGCCCGGAATCCCATAGTTTGTAGGATTCCCAGCCAGAAGAATAGGAAGTCTACGATTATCACCTGGAATGTTTCGATCGAAGATGTTTTCCGACAAGTTCCAAGAACAATCCAGCGCGACCAGCCCGTTCCGTTGGACAGGTTCTTTATCGTCGAGCGAGAGTGTCTTGCTGCTCGTTGGGTTCAATACGATGGCGGAGGAGGGGATTCGTTGCAGGTTCGGGAGGCTCTTTATCAACCGAAATTTTCTGAGTCTAGCGGCGGTGCACTTTTTCGGATCGTCCTGATGGAAGTCATACACCATGAGTGTTGGAAATGATGAGAGGGCTATTCGGGCAGTGCGCGGTAGGACGGATTCTCCAGGCAAAATTCATCGCAAACGAATTGATCTCTAGAGAAAGGGGCTCAAGTGCTAGTTGGACCTTTCTCTTTGACGAGGGATATCCTAAAGCCTGGGGCAAGATCTAACAACGCGGCAATCTCTTCACAAGAAATTTTGGATTATGATTCAGAAGTTCTGCAGCCAACGCCAATTCGTTAGTTCTATTGTCGGAGAAGTTGGAGCTGAAATCAGATAGGTGGAGCTGTGCTGATGACTATTCCTTGCGGTGTCATCTCGTAATAGTATCCTCTAGACGGGATCTGCGTCTTTCCCAGCTTTACCAGTCTTAGCGTTCCTCCCCTGCTGATACCTTCAGGCGTCTTTCTTCGCTCAAGCTCTAGAACGACGTCGGCGAAGTTGACCATGGCGTTCTCGATTGATTCATCAAGAACTTTGGTGTGAAGAGTTGCGACTCCGATGGCCTTTGCGAAGCGAGTTGCATATTTCAGAACTTGGCCGAACTGGAAGACTCTCTTTGCCTCCACCATGAGGAAGAAGGGCGTTAGTGAATCCATGATAACGAACTGTTTCTTTCCCAGATGTTTGAGTGTGAAGCTTCTGCCTTGAGCGACAAGGTCTGAGAACTTGAAAGTGCTATCTACAATTCTCTCTGGTTCTTCAACCGGATACGCTTCTGCTAAGCGTTCAACACCGAGAGCGAAGATATCGATGAAAGCCAGACGCCCTTCTTCTTCGTACTTCGGGACGTTGATGCCATAGGAGGAGACTCCTTCTCTAACGTCCTCAGCGGACTCGTCTATTGCATAGTAAAGTACCCGAAAATCCTTTTCGAGCATGTTGACTGCGAGCTGTCTGACTAGCGAGGACTTACCGCTGCCTACAGCCCCGATCAGGCCGACAGCTGAAGGCCTTGGAAGACCACCGGACAAGAGGTCGTCTAGAACCTTGATGCCAGTAGGCTCCACTGTCGTCACCTTATGACGCCCTCCGTTTAGCGTCATTTAAGCGGATTGTACCTTTCATCTGCGATAAGGTTAACACTGACTGTCTGTTGAAATTGAAAGCGAGACAGACCCCTGTCGACATCTTCACTTGCGTCAGTAGATTTTCACCGCTCTATCGGGTCCAATGAGAAGCCGGAACCACTTGGTCTCGTGCGCCCCTCTGTAACTGTATACTCTGACGAAACGCCGAAGCTCACCATCCATCTCGTCCAATTTCAAGTCGATCACCCCATCGAAGCTGGAGCGGACTTCGTTGTAGAATGAGTTGCTGTGAATTCCAAGTTCGATCGCGTAAGCACCTATGTTCCCGTGTTTCTTCATGCGGGCTAAGTGCGACTTCATGAATCGTATAGAGAGATCTTCCGAATTGTAGGAGAGGAGAGTTGACAGCGAGTCGAAGAGAACAAAGGATCGATCTCCGGCTGCTTCAGCCGCACTGGACAATACGACGCTGACTGATGCGACATCTGATGCATTGTCTATCTGGAATCTCTCCTGAGAGCGTTCTCCTAGAAGCCACGAGTACATATCGACGTAGATTATCTGGTCCACTCTTCCCGGTGCCAGTCCCATCGCACGGACCTGTTCTTTGATCAGTGAGACGGGATTGTTTGTTATGACGTAGAGACACCTCAAACCCGCTTCAACCGCTTCTTTGAGCAGACTCTGGCAGATGGTGGTCTTTCCTGCGCCGGGTGGTGCTAGAAGGGCAAAGTTTAGACCTGTAGTAATAGGGGTGATGACTAGGCCCTTGAGGAGGTCGAAGGATAGCTCCTTGTTGGCGAGAGCATTCTTCAATGGGTTTTCCTCTTCTGTTTCTCCCAGTCTCTGGACTCGACCCGAGAGTGGACGCTGACCTTGGCAACCGTCAGAGTCCAGACGTATGCGACAAGCACCATCACGAGCGATAGGAGGGTGGGAGATGTCAGGACAAGTGTGAATAGCACGAAGGATATCGCGTAAAAGAAGCCAAGAGTATGAGCCTTCTCAAGGCCGGCTGTGTCCTTGGCCCTCAGCATTTCGGTGATGACGAAAGCAAGCAGCGGGACCAATACAAGGTCCACAATGTAGATCGGCGCCAGAAGTCCTACCGATTCGAGCGCCATGAGAAGGATAAATGGTGTGGAAAGTAGTATGCTGCTGAAAAGAACAGCCTTCTTGACGTTCTTGAAGATGGTGGCCGAGGTCCTGATGCCCGCCTTCATGTCACCAAAATAATCCGGCAAATTCTTGACTGTCCCGTACGTGAACATGAACCATGTTAGGAGCCAAAGCATTGGGTTGAGAAGATCAAGAGACCCTCTAACACTGAGACCTCCAAGAAATGGGAGACCTAGGGCACCGGAGAAAGAGGCGAGACTACCAAATGGTTTTGCCTTGAATCTTAGAGGAGGCAACGAATAGAAGATGGAGTTTAGGATGCCGACGCCTAGAACCAGCGTGAAAAGGGACCCTAGGTAAACGGAAAGGGCGACTGCGCTGGAATAGAGTATTACAAGAAAGGCAGTGATTTGTCTCGAGCCGATCTGACCAAGCCAGAATAGGCGTTGGGGTTGATTTGTTGCGTCTTCCCTTCTATCTGCATAAGCGTTTATGATATTGGTTGCACACGTCACCAGAGATGCGACTGCTATGCCGATACCTATCTGAGATAGTTGCCCTCCGCCAACTACCGCATAACCTAGAATAAAGCTGAAAGACGGAAAGACCCACGTCCTCGGACCAGAAAGTCTAAACAGTATCGATAATGTGTGGGGGATAATTGGAACGCTTCCGAGCCCCGGGAGACTCGGGCCCTGCATCGTGTCGTATTGTTTGTTTCGTGTTTTTCTGTGGGGCACGCTCTCCACCGAGCAACTGAAGGCCTAGGCTGGAAGTTTGAGGCCTGAAGCACTTGGCCTTTCTCTATGGGCTAAGCAGGGTGTAACTAGGATTTCAGCAGACCAGTAACGTCTAGATCCCAGTGTGTCCCTGATGGACAAGGAATTTGGAAGGCGCCCGCTGAAAGTTTCCGCAGTTGCTTTCTCAGCATATTGGAACTCTATTGGTCGGGCCCGAAACTCAGCGAAGCAACCACTCTATCCACTAGGATCTCTTTGCTTTGACATTCGGTTAAGCTGCAGCCAGTACCCCCACCCGATCAAACCGAGTGAGAAGATAAGACCTGCAATACTGCCAATGATAAAAAAGACGAAGAAGCCGAGCGCGAGCGGGACAGCGAGGATGACCATCCAGAGAGACAAGCGTGGAACAATGGCTGTAGGCGGAATAATAGCTGAACGAAGCGTGGCAATAGCAAGGAGGAAAAAGCCGAAGCCATAGATAACCGTGATAAGTCCGACCGTCAACAACAAGGGATCGTGGAGCGAGCCTCCGAGATCTAGGAGTGATGGTGCCTGCGCTGCTATCAGAGGACCGATGACTGTGCCGACGACTAATAATTCGCCAGGCCTGTTAGCTCCACCAATGAAGGCTAGGAGGAAACCCGCTGACCCCAGGCGGCCTAGTTTCCCGGAGTATTGGCTGTAGAACCCAGCCGTTCCTAGAAGAATTAGCACCCAGGCAACCGCCCCTACGAAATGTGCCGGTGCCCAGATGCTGTTTAGGATAAATTGAGGTGTCTCTCCCAAGGGGTGAGCGAGGTAGTGTATGGCAAGAAGAAGCCCTCCAAGCATGAGTGTGGGTCCGCTCCAGCGGGTGAGGCTCGGAAGGGCCATGCGCGCGTCAGCCATGGAATCTAACATAAACTTTCAGTCACCGAACGCAAACTTTTCCGACCACTGGGGCAAGCGAGTAATGCGTCGAGTAATATAGAAAGATGTGATCGGTTAGAATTATCTCATCTTGCAGCCTGGCGCACGACCGACGTCTTTGGGTCTACGCGGATTTGTATTGTGGCTTCATCTGGAAATAGTAACTCTGGCGAGGACAGCGCGGTAACAATAGGGTTCAAGACAGGTTCTAAGGGTCTTGAATCCGAAGCGATTTATACCATGTTGAAAGTATCTGCTTCAAAGTTCGAATCTGAGGATGAACAATAGCAATGCCTATGGTTGATAGAACTCCAACCGGTATTCCGGGCCTTGACGAGATCCTGACTGGTGGTTTTCCACGGGGACGAGTCATACTGCTCGTTGGTGGCCCTGGTACTGGTAAGACGATCCTGACTTCGCAGTTCTTGATGAACGGGATCAAGATGTACGGCGAGAACGGCGCGTTCGTCAGCTTGGACGAGACGAAGGCGCACTTCTATCGCGAGATGAACCTGTTCGGCTGGAAGTTTGAGGATCTTGAGAAGGGGAAGAAGTTCGCTTTCATCAACGCATCACCGTTGCGACACATGCCAGGTGAAGTCAAGATTGGCAGGACCTCGATCGGCCGTAAGGATTTCTCGATCCTGAGCCTTATCGAGGGAATCAAGACTCATACGGAATTGATCAATGCGAAGAGAATCGTTGTTGACCCTGTCACATCTCTGATCTTCCAGTATCCGGAGATGGTTGAGCGGAGGACGGCGATTTTGGATCTTGTCGACGCACTCGTGAAGACCGGCGCAACTTGTCTAATGACGACAGAACTGCGCGCTATGGGACCGACGGTTGAGCGTGCGGTGCAACTTGAAGAGTACTTGGCTCACGGGGTTATGATCTTGTCCAATGCAAAAGTGGGCAAGACGTACAACCGGGTCATGCAAGTGGAGAAGATGAGAGAGACAGCTATCGACATGCAACCACGTCCATACAAGATCTCGACCAGTGGAATCGAAGTGTTCCCGAAGGAAACAATATTCGTCGACTAGCCGCTCCGTCGAGTCCGTGAAGGGCCCTCCTAGACAGGGCCCAAATCCTGACGATTGGCCTCCCGAGGATCATTTTCCCACATGGTCCAAGAGTGCCGCCCTTGCGACGCGGGACTCGGTCGCTAAGACCCCTATTTTCCAGAAACCATTTCCCGTTTGGTGCTGATTCCAATCGAGTGTTGCCGATCAAACCCTAACCTGAGCTTGGATCGGTCGGGAATTGTCCGCGTTTCCAGCGTGAAACAGCAGCTGTTCCAGAACTGCCTGTTCAGATCTTGAATCAGGGCTGAAAATGGGCGAATTCTTCTTCTCATGCAGGGCTTATTTTCCCTTCACGATTCCGCTCTCTACTGAGACCATCTTCAGGGACCCCTTCCCCAATTAACGAAGAGCGATGGGCCTCAAACAAATGATGTTTTGAGGAACGTCTCGCCCGTCCAACGGAAAGCGGGAAGTTCTGATCTCCAACTAATACCAACCCGTCTATTCACCGCGTTGGACAATAGTTCACTGCGGAGAGATTATGCCGGTAAGGAACATTACCAAGATGCAGCCGTCGAAAGTTTTGCAACTGGATTATTTTCAGGCCCCGCTGGGAAGGAAACTATCGAAACGGTCGGTGGGTGTGACAGGCTTTTTCGAAGAGCAATTGTGAAGAGGAAGAGCTCCGATGAGTTGGATCGGAAATCATCTCGCAAAAACCATGCGGATCATCAGGAAGATCTTCCCATAACATTCACCCCGAGACGACTAGAATCGCTCAGCCCGACACAACTGTCTAAAGGAAGAAAAATCTGCCTGCGATGTGCGGGTTGGCACAACGAACTGGTCCGGTAGGAAATATTTTGTCAGTAGAGATCATGTCTCCAAGAAAACAGGAGAATTCTTAAGCAAACACAATGGTGACTATGGAGTCGGGTGAACAAGCCGACGAACGCTAAGAAGAAAAAGTCGAAGAAGAAAGGCGGCATGTAGGACCAGAACCGTAACTCCTCACCCCAAGCCTTTCTTCTTTTTCTCTCCTTATCATCCGATGACGAGGTGGGCCTTCAAAGAAGGTTTGTCTTAGCGGAAGTCCAGGTGTTCTGCCAGATTTCAAGCGAAGGCCGAGAAAGAACCATGCCCGGTTCTAGCCACCATGCCTTGAGAGTCATAACAAAAATGAGACTAAGCCGCGAGCCTAGCAAAGTAGGTTCTATCTTTGTACTTCAGAAGGACAATCGGGACAAATACAATCCGAAGCCCGCCCAGAGAGTTCGGTTAATTGTTCGCGCGAAAGCTTCATGGAGCGACACCAACAACCAAGGAGACCCTTACACGCGAAGCTTGAGCCGCACAACTCACACTGTTTTGTCTCGGACAAAAGCCCTCGCTTTAGGATGCTCATTTTGATACTTAAGAAAGCAACCGCAGAGAATTCATTGCTCAGCAATTCGATTTCTTTCGCCATTTCCGTGGATAGGTAGGCGCTTTGGAAAAGCTGGGCTCAAATTTGGGGATTGAGCTGGTTCTGAGTGATTTCGGATAGCGCTGACTTAAGCCCCAGCAAAGTGTTTGTTGATTCTTACCTTTTCTGAGAGAGAAAAAAAAGGGTAGGCTCATAAGGGAGGTCGGCGCATAATGCCGTTTGCGTACAGCGTACTACCGATATCTCGGGGGTGAACCAATGTCAGAAGAACCAAAGAAGGCAGAGAGGGCTCCTACCCAAATGCGCAGAACCGATATCCCAGCGGACACTATACTGATCGGCAAGAAGCCGATCATGGCCTATGCTACGGCAGTCATGATGCACTATAACACGGGCGCCAAGAAGCTGACCCTAAAGGCTCGTGGACGAGCCATCAGCACTGCCGTCGACGTGGCCGAAGTGGTGAACAACCGCTTCTTCCAAGGCGGCTTAGCCAAGAATGTACACTTGGGTACGGAGATCGTCGGTGAAGGCCAGGATGCACGCAACGTCTCCACGATAGAGATCATCCTAGAGCGAACCAAGTAGACAATGGAATATCGCATCCTAGAAGGTGTGAAACTCCCACTTTTTAGAAGCACTTTTTGCTTCTCCCTACGAAGGAAGGGATGGTTGAGTAGTGTTGAACGTGGATCTCTTCGCGCTTCACGAAGGACGGGGCGCGCGAAAATCGACCTCCCTAGGGGATCGAGGGCTTTCAAGTAGATTTGGTTCAGAAACGTATGGATATGCCGTTGTCAGACGTTTAACGTCTTCATCATCCCCTATTGGTTCTTGGGGCCGGACGTTTTTCTACGCCGAGTTAGAAAGCAAGGGATCAAAACGCTCCTTGAAACGCCCTAACTGTTACGTGCAACGTTACCGGATCTAGCCCGGTTGGGCGCTGTTGGCGGCCGCCATCTGTTCTACGCATTTTCGCGTCCTGTCCGACGATTAACGCCACCCCTGACAATGCCAGGGTCTTTTGTAACAACATGAGTTTAGCGAGTCGAGCCATGTCGGAGAACATTTTCCGGTCGTCACGTCTGTTTGGGGATGATTCAGCCACAAGAAGAATTTAGTCTGAGACCAAATCTGCAGAGAGGATTCTCCATAAAAGAAACAAGACTGTAGGAGCGACGCTTTTCCGATTTGCCAAGAAGTATCAGAGATCGCACCGACACCGATCTCGGCGTTGGCTCCTAAAATGATTTGGAAGGGCTGCTTCTCTCACGCAGCTAAAGGCGCCGCCAACTCAAGCCTTTATCAAACCAGATTCCTTTCTCTCGTTTGTACGCGGGGGTTGCCAAGACAGGTCAAAGGCGCAGGGCTCAGGACCCTGTCCCGTAGGGGTTCGTGGGTTCAAATCCCACCCCCCGCACCAAGCAAAATCGGCCATATGACAAAGATTCTTGCATTTCGTTAATTCTAGACGATGACTCGACACAACGAAAACCGCGACGTGGTAGCGGCGTCAACAACTCTATTATGAAGAGGCGCATACTGATCAGGAATGAGTTCTTTCGATAACGCGGTCGAGTCTTACGAGAAGCAGCTACGAGATTGGCTTTCCAGATGTCCTCTTTGCGTTCTGTCGCCTCAGGTAATGTTGCATGCTCGCAGGGGAACGGCCATGGTCCAAGTTGGGCAGAGCTTCGAATTTGACGAGCGTCTTCACGCACGCGATAATCCGCCAAACCACATTCTTGCCCGCCAACTCGTCCAATACAACGGGAAAATCAAGAATCCGATAATCTTCTGGCTCAATTCTTCCTTTCCCTCAGACCAAGTCTACCAGTTACACAAACAGCCCGTTGTCCACCATGTCCTCCGTCTCGGACCAGGCTATACTTTCACGAGCGTCTTAGGAGGATTGAAGACCGCGCTCAAGGCCGAAAAAATAAATGCCGACTTTATCGACTGGGACCCCAAGAAACTGAAGTAGGCATATCACGAGCGCCTCGATACCGCTCAAACCTCCTTCGCGCTATTCAACAGCGATGACTTGTTCAACGTTTCTTGCTGACCAAGAGCGGCACTACCGACCGTAGCTTGTCGGAAAGGATTTTCTGGCACCGCGCGACCTCCGGAACTTATGACACTGATCTCCCCTGAGTTGAAACAAAGATTCGAAACACTTCGACAAACCATGGCAACATCTGACACAACGAACCATTTAGCCACAAACAAAGCCGAAGTCAGACTCATCAAAGACCAGCATTCGGAGGCAAAGGTCAGAGGATTCACGGTAGTCCAAGACGAGCCGGAAAGTATTGGAGGTACAGGCAAAGGCCCGACTCCAACGGACTATCTCATAACATCGGTAGGATTCTGCGAGAACCTGATATTCGTCAGAAACGCAAGTCTAGCGGGATTGTCATTGGACTCGCTTGACACGATTGTCACCGGTTCTTGGGATAGAAGAGGGCTGTTCGAGATCGATCACGTCTCGCCATACTTCAGCAGCATAACAGTTGAAACAAGAGTTTCGACTAATGACCCCGTTGAACTGGTTGTTGCAGTGGCGAGAGAGACTCATAGAAGATGCCCAGTCCATGCAACCCTAGCGAGAGCCACGGAGATCATGTTCAAACTAGTTGTGAACGGCAAGAGTGTCCCCCTCTAAGTCAACGGGCTCATCGACGGCCCGACAGTGCTATCCGGTGCAGCATCGTCTAAGTGCAAGCTGTCATTCGCTGGGCGAGCTAGGATCTTGTTATCTCCCCTGCAAGTCTGTCATGAATCTTCAATCTCTCAATCGTTGCGTCCGCCCCAGCCAGTTTGTGCTCGCTGAATAGTTTCTCGACCTCGCCAACTCGGCCAACGCCTATGATCGATATGTAGGCTCGCATGTACGCCGAGAGCGTCGCTGTTCCCTCGTACATTCTGTCCAGCTTCTCAATGTTGTCTCTAAACCACTCCCAGGTCACCTCGTGTGCATCAGGGTTCGAGGTGGCAAACTGGAGTAATCCACGTCCAATGTCCTGACGCTTCACGTTGCCCGCCATTGCGAAGTCCTGGACCTTTCTCACCAATTCTGGACGTTTGAAGCTCGTTAGTCCCTCTAAGTATCTAAGGCGGTCCTCGTCCGTGGTGCCCTTCTTGTATTGCGCAATTAGCCCGTCGTAGTCGTTGGATGACCTGGCATAGGCCACAATGACCGAACGCCTCATGTCGGGCGCTACAGATGCCAAGTCTTTGAATTTCGCACTCATCTCATGCGCGTACTCATCATCTAGAATAGCTAGCCGAGCGGCAATGGTTCCTCGAAGCAAGGAACTGTTCTCATCTCGTTTCCCCTCAAGGATTTTCAACTGTGACTTGTGGTATTTCCTAGAGAGATCCGCGACTTTCTTAGGGGCAATAAGGAATAGGTTTGTAATCCTTTCTGATACTTCGAAGGCAGGAAGATATTCTTCCTCTTTAAGGAACCGCTCGAGGAGACTCTGATACTCTTTCCAGCTCATTCTACTCGCATTGAGAAATGCCCAGCCATCGTTCGCGAGGCCATATCTGTCGAGCCCTGACAGCTTGCTTGACCAGACGAGTGCCTGGATCTTAGGGCCTCGGTAGTCTATTCGATAGAACCCTGTTCGGTCGACATTGAGCTTTAGGGACTTCGGATCTGAGACATTGACCTTAGCTTTTTCTTTGTCGAGCATGAGCTGCTGAGTCTTACCATCAACCATGATAGTGACAGGTATGGGCCAAGTTTGCTTCTCACGCGCCCCTGAGAGGAGAAACCTTTCCTGTTCCAAGACCAATTTTCCAGAAGAGAGTGACGCCTTGACGACGGGATATCCAACTTTGCTGATCCAGCCTTCCATGACGCTGCTAACATCCATTCCTGACGCCTGCTGGAGATGGGACCAGAGGTCACGTCCCGATGCGTTGGAATACCGGAATTGCTGGAGGTATTTGCTCACACCTTTCTGGAACTTGTCAGGACCGATGTACGCCTCAATCATTCGAAGAATACTTGCGCCTTTACCATAACTGATCTCGTCGAACAACTCTTCGATCTCCTCTGGAGACCGGACTTTGGCCTCGATGGGATGAGTGCTGTTCAAAGCGTCTCTGGCCATCGCTCCCCCTGTGCTGCTCTTGACAAAGTCTTGCCAGATCTTCCACTGTGGATAGGCCCAGTCAACTACCTTGTAGGCCATGAAGGTAGCGAAGCTCTCGTTGAGCCAGAGATCGTCCCACCATTTCATGGTGACGAGATCACCGAACCACATGTGAGCAATTTCGTGCGCAATGACTTCGGCGATGCTCTTCTTTGTCGATGTGCTAGTGTTCTTGTCGGCGTGCAACAAGATCTCTCGGAAAGTTATCGCGCCCCAGTTCTCCATCGCTCCATAGGCGAACTCTGGGACAGCAATCATGTGAAGCTTGGGCAGATCATAAGGAATACCGAAGTATCTTTCATAGAATTCCAGGGATTTCTGCGCTGCCTCGAAGGTGAGACCGGTCTTGATCTTGCCTTCAGGCTTGACGACAGAGGCTGTGAGCAACTCTGTCTTGTTATAGCGATTCTTGTCCTCCTCGAACCTACCGATTCCGAGGTAGAGAAGATAGGTTGACATCTTCGGGGTCTTCTGGAAGGTAACCGTCTTCTTGTTTCCCTCTTTCTTCTCAGATTCAATTGGCATGTTCGAGATGATAGAGAGATCATTTCTTGTGCGGACGCTTAGTTTGAAGTGGGCCTTGTAGGCGGGATGATCGATGCAAGGCAGTAGTCTACGGGCGTGTCCCGCTTCGAAATGAGTCGTCAAAATGTACTTCTCGCCATACGGAGCCTTGTAGAAGCCCGTTAGACTATCAGAGACTCTTCCCTTGTAGTCAACTTCTAGTGTTCCAGAGAATTGGCCAGTCTGAATATCCACGATGTTTGCATGATGTTTGAACGGTAGGCTTTGACCATTCGCCTTGACATTTGTGACTTCCAGATCGACTGCGTCTAGACTAATGTTTCCAGTTGAACTCATTTCGATTCTTACAGTTCCGGAGAATTTCAGATCGTCAAAATCGACATCTAGAAACAGGTCGTACTCTTTGACCTGTTGGACGGCTTTGCTAGCTTGAGTCGTTACTTGCATGATAATCGATCGCTGGGTTTTGCAATCTGGTACTTAAGGGCCACCGGTAAATGCCATTTGTTCGACTCTTCGCATAGTTGTTAGGCTTCAGGGCGACCATGGGTTTCACTTAGAAATCCATGGCGGTTGGTCGCGGTGTCGTCTCTAGCGTCTCGACGAAAAACTAAACAAGCTTACGCGTCTTCATGCGGGGAAGTGAGAACTGGATGCAAAAGTATCAAACAAGCATGTACGAAGGAATGTTGGCAGAGACCATAATGGTTCGCGGACACAATGGTACGGTTATCAACGCCTACTTTGCAAGGCCTCTTGGTTCGGGACCGTTCCCCGGAGTCGTGTTGATTCACCACGCACCTGGATGGGACGAGTGGTATCGAGAGATCACTCGAAAGTTCGCCCACCACGGCTATCTAGCAATCAGCCCAAACATCTACTACCAGTTCGGCCATGGTACGCCAGAAGACATCGCTGCCAAGGTAAGAGCAGCGGGAGGAGTACCAGATGATGATGTCGTGGGCGACATCGCAGAGGGTTTGGGTTATCTGAAATCTCTGCCTCAAAGCAATGGCAGGGTGGGAGCATTTGGCACCTGCTCTGGCGGAAGACAAGTAGTTCTTGTGGCTTGCAGAACAAAGGGCTTCGATGCAGCAGTAGATTGCTGGGGCGGACGAGTCGTCATGTCCAAGCAAGAACTCACACCAAAGTATCCGGTGGCACCGATAGACTATACGAAGGATTTGTCCTGTCCTCTTCTAGGACTCTTTGGGGAGGAGGATCAGTTTCCAACTCCCGAACAAGTTGCTCAACACGAACAGGAATTGAAGAAGTATGGGAAGACATACGAGTTTCACATGTATCCGAAGGCAGGGCATGGTTTCTTCTATTACGAGCGGCCTGGATACAGGCAAGAACAGGCTGTCGACGGCTGGAACAAGGTGTGGACATTCTTCGAAAGGTACCTTGGAACGCCAGAAAAACTTTGACCGACAATCTGCCAAGGAGGAAGATGTGAAAACCATGTGCACGGGAATCGTTGAGAATACAAGAATATCAGGCAGCGGTAAGGGTTCAAACGGCTGGTTCACGGTAGACCAAGCCAGCGTCTCCTACGACCATCCCGATCACGCCCAAGCTGAACGGGCAGTCATCATTGACATCCTTAGCGAGACGGCGGGGCCGAATTCAAGGATCGCGATAGAACTGACGCCTCAATCTGCGAGAGACCTGGTGCGTGCTGTTCTCGCCTCTCTGTCCCGTGGAGAAGGCGACTGATCGGACGCAAGAAGCGAGGAGACCTCCGTGACCGTCAACTTGTCTCTTTCCGGGAAGTCGCATCAGGGCTTCCCAACGAGACGTTCTTCGGCAGAATAATTGATGAAAGGTCCACTCATCAAAGTACTGTTCCCAATTATCGCAATGTTCCCCTCCTGAGTTCTAATCAGAGTTGACCTCAGACCCACTCTGACAACTGTACCCTTTATCCCGCTGTAAGAGATGACATCGTTCAATCGAAGAGTCTTGTCCGAGAAGAGAAGAACGCCTGCAATAATATTGGAAAGAGTCGTCTGAAGAGCCAAGGAAATTGCCAGCCCTGCCAGTCCTGTGAGAGTCAGAGCCTGAAACTCAGAGGCGACCCCTGTGACGATGAGAACGGCTGCGACAGCGACAACAATCCAGGCTATCCTGATGCCATCTCGAATGTTTCTGACGAGCTGCCTAGAAGCACCCGCCCTTTTGGCGAGAGCGATGAGCCCTCGACGAAACAGTTCGCCGATGATCGCCCAGAGGGCAATGACAGTGACGATTTGTACTAGAAGCGCAAAAAGATCCGACAACTCCCGTTCCTTCCTGAGACAATTGCCCGCGCGTGGTTGGAAAACTTTGGCCTAAGCTTCCTCGGGCGGTTTCATCTTGTGGAAGATCTTGTAAAGGGACAGGTCATAGACGAGTTTTAGTCCACCAGCGATAACGAAAGGAGATCCTAGCCACAGTGTGGCAATTGCGTAGCCAGCGATTGAGGGGCTAAAAGTCTGAGCAACACTTCGGGAGACATTAGTGAACCCGGCGGCGGGGGTGCGGTCAGTCTCCGGCACCACGCTCATCACATATGATTGACGAGTAGGCACGTCCATCTGAGAGAGGGATTGCCGAGAGAGAAGCAAGACAATGGCGATTGGCGTTGAAGAGACAAACGGAATGATCGTTAGCAAGAGATTCGAGGGAATATGAGTGTAGACCATCGTCTTGATCAGGCCAATCTGGCGAGCGATACGTTCAGCGACCAAGAACGAGATTGCTGTTACGATCTGTGTCCCAGCGAATAGCAACCCAAGCGAGCTGAGCTGGAAGGAATATTTCTCGTAGAAATAATACGAGAGGATGCTTATCCCTATGAAACCTCCACCAAACGAGTCCAACGCGAACAGCGCGGACAGTCTCCTGACGATTCGCTTAGAAGGCTCGGACAGGACCCTGATACTCGGGGAGAGAGTCTTCTCCTTCTCTATCCCTAGCGAGAGTCTAGAGTAGAGATATGCTCCCAGCAATCCTGACGCGAGATAGACTAGGAACAGGGGACGGTATCCTTCGATGCCAGGCCCGATGTATTGAGGTAAGCCGACCAGAAGTGCTCCGGCAGAAGATGAAACGTACCCCACGAGATTGTAGACGCTAAACCCCAAGGTTCTCCGCTTGCGATCAGAGGCTCCTGGAAGAATCGCCTGCTCCAAGGTCAGGAATGGGCCAACCTCTCCCGCGCCTACAGTCATGTTGCCGATGATCCCGGCAGCTACGGGAGCCCACAATGAATCAGACGAGAAGAGAAGAGCGCCAGCCAGTGCGTCAGTAAGGGCGAAGAAGATCAATGTCCGTTTGCGACCAAGGCGATCAGCGAATACACTCGCGACGAGAGTGTAGATCGCACTCGAGGCAACAGTCAACGCCAGAACTGCACCTATGAGAAATGCGCCGAGGCCCAACTGGCTCAAGTAGACGGAAAACAAGACCCCGAGGAAACCGTATGGGACTGTGCGGACCGCTTTCTCGACAAGGACAACTTTTCCGTCTTTGGTCATCCAGTCGAAAGGCAGTCAGCTCGCCCCTTGTTTGCTGTTCTAGATCCTAGAATTCGAGTGTTTTCTCTAACAAGCGGGAGTCTGTTTCTGGCGGGGCAACCATTCAAGCTCCATATGAATCTCGAACTTATGATTCTCCTTGGCGTACAGAAACTTCAACCGAACTGGGTCAGTTGGGGAAATCCGCGCCACGGTTTCTGACTCGGGAAACAATTTCTTGATATCAATTGATTTGCCGCGAAGGGATTCGGAGAACTTCATGAAAAACTCTGAGAGCTGGTTTTTTCGGAGCTCGGTTTTGTGACGGAATATCGACTGGTGCGTTTCCCGGTAGGTTTCGAGTATCTCTGTCATTCTCGTCCAATAGGCCATAGTGCTTGTAAGTTCACCGAGGCCCGTGTCTGTAAGCGCGTAGTGTTTCCGGTCGGGAGCTTCTTCTCGAAACTCAACTCGGCTTGTCAGCAGGTGGTTTTTCTCAAGTTTCTCGAGTGCAGGATAGATGGTTCCAGCCTTCGGTTTCCAATAGCCTGAGAACCTCTTCTCCAGTTCTCGGATGATCTCGTAGCCATACATCGGTTTTTCCGAGAGCAGGAGGAGCAGCCAGAGCGAGACTGCGCCTATCTTCATTCCATGGGGCATGAGTCTTGACAGCGATCGAATCCTCGATCAGACAATCGGTGAGTTAGCCTTATATGTGTAGATGTTCTATCTATGTAGAATATCTATAGGTGCAAAATTGTATGAAATGGGTAACCCGAGAAAAAGCAAAGGTGGACAGAATAGCCTGTCCTTGGTTGATCAAGAAGTTCGTGGACAACAATCCGGAGTTCCTCTTTGTCCCGCCGGAAAACATTCCACAAGTCGTAAAGGAAACTGGCGCGATACCCTACGACGCCAAAGGTGTAGAATTGACACACTACAAAGAAAACAGCCAAGAACGAGTCAGCTTCGACCACATAATCAAGAAGTACAAACTAACAGACCCGGCGTTGCTTGAACTAGCAAAGATCGTGAGAGGAGCCGACGCGAAGATTCCAGATGCCCCGCCTGAATCAGCCGGTCTTGAGGCCATAGCCCACGGTTTCCGAAACCTTGCAAAGGACGACTTTGACAACATGAGACTTCAATTCCCGACCTACGACGCACTCTACAAGTTCTGCCAGCTCAAGGTTGAAGGAACGCAGAACCTCGAGTACAATGTCTCCCAGCCCGCACGGTAGGGTCCAAGCATCACCCTCCGACACCTAGGATACATTGAACTCCCTCAAAATCAAGGAAAAGGGGGCTTCGACCACGGAGCGGTCCACCTCAAATCCTCAATCCTCTATGTAGCTCACACTTCGAATGACAGCTTAGACGTGATCGACTGCCGCCAAGACAAGTACCTCAGATCGATCCCAAACTTGGTGGGCGTTGCGGGGGCTCTGGTCTCCAACGAGAAGGACAAAGTATTCACGTCTAACCGCGGCGAAAATAGAGTCGGCGTCTTCAACCACGGAAAAGATCGGAGTTTAGAAAAGATCAAGGTCGGCGGCAGGCCCAATGGACTTGCCTTCGACCCCTTGAGGAACAATTTACTAGCTGCCAATGTTCCAAAGCCGGACAGCCAAGACCCCGTGACGGTGTCAATCGTCGATGTGGCTCAAAGGATGATGATAGCGGACGTGACAGTTCCTGGACGAACAAGATGGGCCGTCTTCGATCCCGATGGGGAAAAGTTCTACGTGAACATCGCTGACCCGGGCGAGATCGCAATAATTGACGCCGAGGACCCAGACGGGCTAGCAGGGTCATATCTGATTCCAGCTAAAGGGCCACACGGGCTAGACCTGGACCGACGCGGGAGACGTCTGTTTTGCGCCTGCGACGAAGGTCGCCTCTACCAGATCGACCTGGAATCAAAAAAAGTGTCAAAGTCATCGAAGCTAGCGGGAACCCCTGATGTCATATTCTTCAACCCAGATCTCGAACATCTCTACGTGACTATTGGTGATCCTGGGGTAATCGAAGTCTTCGACACGAAATCTATGCAGGTGATTCAAACAGTTGCGACTGAGAGTGGAACCCACACGATTGCGTTCAATCTAGATCTTGGCAAGGTGTATGCGTTCATGCCTGAAACTCATCGTGCCGCCGTCTACCAAGATTCATGAGGTGAGAACAGACCCATTAGTCTAGGCTGAACTCAGGCCTAATTTCAGTTTCTGAGGCAATCGTCGTTCATACGTGGCGAGCTCGCCCCAATATTCCGGTATTTCTCCGTCGGCCGTTTGATCGTCTATGATAACGCCTTATCTCCCAGGTCTTGGAGCAAGGTCGCTGCGGCCTGGGCAGACGGTCTCTTGCGGGGGTCCTTGTCTAACATTTTCTTGAGGACGGGGACGGTTGGCGCGAGCTTGGCAACCCTATCGAAATCGGGGCTGAATGAGTTCCAAGCCAACCTCAGATCGCTTGCAGTTCTGCTAGATCCTGGATTAGTCGTCGTTGCGTTCATCAACTCGATGAGCTTCTTCGAATTAACAGGGGTCTTCGTAAGCATATTGTAGAGTGTCGCTCCCAGAGCGTAGATGTCCATGGAAGAAGCGGCGCTATCCCCCAAAACCTGTTCGGCTGGAGCGTATTCCGATGTGAACTGGCCCACTTTGCCTCCGATACGGACGGCGGAACCGAGGTCTGCTAACTTCGGGACAAGAGCCCCAGACTTCATCCGATCTTTCATCTCCTGTCCGGTGGACGGGGGTTTGAGGTTGAACAGAATGTTCTGCGGCTTGACATCAAGATGGACGAAACCGGCACTGTGAATCGTCTCTAGCCCAGTAGCAATCATGTAACCGATGAGCATGACTATACCGCCCCATTTCTCCGAATAGTAAAGCGAATCATACGAAGCATCCTCAAGAATTCCCTTGGCGGCACCACCCTTCATCAGCTCCATCACTATCGCGGGAGGACTTCGCAGATACAATTGAGTGTCACCCTTCACGATCTCCTGAATATTGAGCCGATCAACTAAGATTCCTCTCAGCTGGACAACGTATTTCGATTGCTCTGACAATTCTAGGAGCCGCGTTGCCTCCGACATGGTCTCTTCGAGGGCAGCTGCGCCGGCTCCGGTTCTTAGGATGGGAATCTTTATCGCCATTTCGGTCCCCGCCTGTCCGAAGCTAGCACGAAAGACGTAACCGGTGAGGCCCGTCGCGAGGTGCTCCGTTATCTTGTAACTATGAACTTCCTGGCCGACCCAAACCCTTGGGTCCCAATTATCCAACCTTGGTAGACTGCCTTTGAAAAAGGGTATCGCAGGACGTGGGAGCTGGACGGGGGCGGGCATTACTGGAGGCGGAGGCGCTGGATGACTCTGAGGAGGTGGATTCGATAGCTTCGGGGGAGGAGGAATTGATTGGGGCGATTGGACATCGAAAGAGAACGATTCGTTTACGGTCTGTCGTTCCTTGCTTGTAGCCGAGATGTGGACAGCGTAGTTGCCTGAGCTTCCTGGTCGGTAGTGGATGCTGTACTCGCCCGGAGAGGCCGGTGATACCTTCAGAGATTCGGTCTTTCCTCCAGGCCGTGTGATTGTTGCTATGATCTTAGCCATTTTCATCGCGTGTCCACTGAATTGGGTTGCGATCTTGATTGTCTGTTCTTTGCCCTGTCGAACGATCGGTGCTCCCGTTATGGAAACTGTTGGTCTGAGGCTCTGTCCTGTTGAGATTCTCTGTGCAAGGTTAGTCGAGCCGACTCCGACCAATGCGAACGCAGGCAAGAATCCCAAAGACGAGACGAACGGGTACAGCTGGCTAAGATCTCGAGAAGCAACAAATCCAAGGACAGCTAGTAGATTGAAGGTGAAGAATGCTGTCGGCATCATTGACATCGAGAGATTCTTGGTCCGCCATAGCTTGTCGAGAAAGTGAAAGAGAATCATCTGGGCAATGTTCGCGGCTACACCAAGCGCAATGAAGACTACTATGGTGAGGGAGTCTACCGACAAGGCTGAACCGGCCTTTAGAGCCGACCCTAAGCCGAGCCCAACCGCAAGCGCTACGGACGCGACGACATTTGCCTTGATCATCTTGTAAGGGGTTGCTCGGGAGAAGAGAAGACCGGCTACGAGCACTGCGACCGAGGGAGGAAGAGCGACGAGGAGCAGGGACAAATCACCAAACGATAACGGAGAAAAACCCTGTCCAGCGACTGAATGTCCCATGACGTAGAGAGAGGCGAGAAACGAAACAGCAAATCCGACGCCAACCCTTGGAATACCACCTCGCAGATCTAGAGAGGTCAGAACTCCGAGGCTGACTAGTCCAATGATGTATGCTGAGGGATCGCCCTGTATTCCAAGCCCGAAGAGCAAAGCGATTGGCACAGAAAGCGCCACAGTGAAGAACGGTCCGAAGGAGTCCCGCGTGAAGGGAAGGCCGCGGGCTTTCTTCAACTGCGGCAATCCGGAGCATGCGCCTTCCTGAGAGTGGAACCTGCCCATACTCGAATTCCTAGTAATCAACGGTGTGACCGACCCTGGTCGGTTTTCGTTCCAGCGCAATTACATGCCCGCAACGCGCTAAAACCGAAGAGTGCAACCATGAAGCGTCCATCTATCAAACGTAAGGCGAAGCAAAAAGATCCTGATCTCGATGCGGAGTCTGTGGAGACTCTAATCTGGACGTGTTCAGCTTGCGGGGCCGACAATCCGGACTCTAAACAATCATGCATATCATGCGGCGGAGCTAGAGCTGGAGACACAGCGACACCAAAAGCAGCAGAATCATTAGAAGAACGAGGACCAGAAGAACCCGAAGAACCGGAACCATTGGAAGCCCCAGAAGCAGAGAAGACTGATGTGGAAGAAACACCGCCAGAACCGCCAATATTTTCCTTCGATACGAGTGAGAAAAATTCAGAGCCGCCGCTACCAGAACCTGAAATCACCCCCTTCCAGCCAACCCCTACCCCCTTCGCCTCCTTTACCCAATCGACCGCCACGCCGAGAGTCGGTCAGGGACGATACTACATGGTTTTCGTGAACACTCCCGCACAGTCCCTAATCAAGTCAAAGGTGCCAATCGAGTTCGATGACTTCCCCGTTGTCAGCATCGGACGAAGCCCAGAGAACGTAGTCGTCATCCCTGACCAAGAAGTCTCAAGAAAACATGCAGAACTCACCATAGATGGGTCCAAACTAATGCTGAAGGATCTGAACAGCAAGAACGGCACATACCTCTACAACGGAAAGGACTTCCAGCAAGTCCATGATAGCGTCGAGGTTAAACCGAACAGCATAGTAAAGTTCGGTACCGGCACTATCGTGAGGCTCACCAGTGAATGATTGAAGCCCTGGACACTCCCCAGCTCATCAACGAGGCGAAGGAGAAGATGGGAAAACCACTCCTTGAGCCCAGAGATGTAAACAGAGTCATCTTCGTCGGAGACACGCATACAGCAATCGATGTTACACAAACCGTATTCGACAAGTTCTACGGCGATGCTGACCTGGTCGTCTTCCTGGGCGACTATGTTGACAGGGGAGAGACCGGTGTCGAAAACCTGGGACTTATCGCCTCAAAGTTTCTCGAGGACCCGGGCAAGGTCATCATGTTGCGGGGAAATCATGAGAGTCCCTTGACGAACCCCTACTACGGCTTTCTTGAAGAGGTTACAGAGAAGTTAGGAGAGGCCAGCTATGATGGTTTCAAAGAGTTCTTCCAAGCCATGCCATACGCCGTAGTCGTGAACAACTATCTCTGTCTTCACGGTGGAATAGCCACAACTCTTGACACCGTGTCTCAGATCGCAGATCTACCATTCCCCGACCTGAACCCTGACGACCCTACTGCCTTCCAATTACTCTGGAACGACCCTAGGGACATGATAGAGGGCTTCATACCGAGCGTACGAGGGGATGGAGCATACTACTACGGAAGCGATGTGACGGAAAAATTTCTGGCTAACAACTCGTTGAAAGGAATCATTCGAGGTCATGAGGTCGTTGACGGATTCAGAGAGGACCTTAATGGCAAGGTTATCACGATATTTTCCAGCAAATACCATGGAGGGTCAGCAGGCGTATTGGTTCTCGATGGGGACAAGATGGAGCAGGTCAGACTATGACACTGTCGGCAAGAACGGAACTCAGCCACTCATACTCGTTCGACTCCAAGATTGATGCAATATTCAAGATTACACTGGTTGCCGAGAGACGGACAGAAGCGAAGGGATTCCACCACATAATAGTACTCGACACCAGCAAATCGATGGACGGCCAGAAAATCGAGCTGGCAAAGAACGGCGCACAGGAATACGTGAAGAGCATCCCCTCAGGAAACGTAGTTTCGGTCGTCCTTTTCTCCAGCACGGTCCAAGCATACCCTGAAACCAAACTCTCTGAGGTTCTTCCCAAGATTAGAGCGTCAGGATTGACTGCTCTGTACGCAGCGCTGCAATCAGCGTTCGAAATAGCACAAAAGAGCCGTCTCCCAGGATGGATTGTACTCCTCACGGACGGCGAACCCACTGACGTTACCAAACCCGAGCAATACTCGAAGCTGAAGATGCCGACCGGATTCCAGATGATCGAATTCGGAATCGGCGCAGACTACAACCAGTCAATACTGAAAGCTCTCGCAGACGCATCGGGCGGAATGCTCCACAACATCACGGACGCCCAGAAACTCAAGCTCCCCAGCCTCATGCAGGAGAGCGCAGTGAACGAAGTCGGTGCCAGAAACATTACCGTCGACTTTGGAACTCCCGATGTCAAGATTCTCAATTACAAAGGACCACCCGTTGCTATCAACGCGATAGAAACAGTTGCAAAGATCTGGGGCCGAGTCCAGATTCCCGCCGGGTTCAACGGACGACTCCTCAACATCCAAATCTCCTACTCTGACTCGATCGACGACAAAAAGAAAAATATCGGCGCCCCAGTTGAGGTCAAACTCGCGAAAAACGACGAACAGTTCTCAGAAGGCATCAACAACAACCTCGTCTCAGAATTCACATACTACCAAGGACTGGAGGAATACTACCAGCACCTTGCGGCTGGACAGCTGAAAGAAGCAACCAAGACGATGAACCAATTGTCCGCAAATGCGGAGCAAACAAGACGGACTGACCTTATCGAGGCGACAAAACGACTATCCGATCAACACGAACAAACTCTAAGGCTCGGAGGGAGCACCGAGAGCACCAACAGATTATTGAAAGAAGCTGCCAGTGAGACGACGAAGAGGACTAGGGGAAAGTAGAACCGAAACTACTCTGAGTAGCGAATAGCCTCAGCAGGAGGTATTCTCGCGGCCCTCCGAGCTGAGCCGATCGTTGCCAGCATAGAGAGCGCGTAGGCTAGGCCGACAATCTCCAAGATTTGTTGCCAGGGAACAACAAAGGTAAGGCCTGAGTTCGGACTCGCGGCGAAAGCGTAGCCCACATCAATTCCCAAGAGAATTCCGATCAGTATTCCTAGAAGTGAAATGTAGCTGTTCTCTAATACGAAGACAGCGAGAACCATTCTCCTTCTGAAGCCCAGAGCGCGAAGTATGCCGATCTCCTGCCTCCTCTCCGCAACCGACCGTATGGATATTATTCCCAAGCCCGCGATACCAACCACAAGTCCCAGCCCAAGGAATCCCTCAAGCAAGCCTTCAAAGGATTGTCCAATCTGAAGAAAAGCGCTCAAGACAACGGGAATGACAACGGTCTGCAATTTCAAATTCAAGAATTCCTTTCGTAATAGACCAGCTACGCTAGTAGGGTCTGCACCGTTTGCGACCTTGATGAAGGAGAGACCACCCGTACCGATCTTAAACGGATTCATCAGCAGTGTTTTCGTTCCCACGATTCCGTTGAGGAATACGCCGTTGACTAGCGCGACGACAGTGACGCTCTTCTGGACCGGAATCGTCCCGGGACCCAGACTACCAGTAAGAACGAGCACGTCTCCGACATTAGGGGTCGGTATCGAAGTCGGAGGCCCGCGGTTGCTCACCGCGCCAGATGACCACACGACGTTTGAGGAGTTGGTCATGACCGCCCTCCATACCTCGCTAGGAGTCTTGTACTGAGCCGTCATATTCACCACTTGGAACGTGTTAGTCAGGTAGAAGTTCGTCGCAGTTGAAGCATTCTGGTCCGCCCCGAGGAGAACGGGATAAGTGAAGTGCTGACCGGAAGTGGTATCGTTCGCGGAGAGAAGAATCGTATTGTTGAAATCAATTACCGCGGCGACTTTGTTCTGGAGAGCCGTGTTGTTCCGAACCATCGAGGCAAAGTTCGGGATTGGAACACTGGATTCAGTGATGATATCGTATCCCCCAGAGTCCGTCTTTACTAGGGTGTCCAGGGCGGCATTCTGTTCTGCAGTGAGAGAGGCGATGGCGGCCACTGTGAACAGTACCAGAGAGAACATCGCGACAGTGGCTGCTGTTCTGAACCTCTTGTTCTCTGGGTAAGCGAGAGCAGTTCTGAATATCGGAATCAAAGTCTTTCTCCGGCGATAGAAGCCGTGCAAGATCTTCAAGGCTACATCTGTGTTGTACATGACTAGTAGGACTCCTCCAAGGACCATGAGGATTCCTCCAGCGAAGTAGATCTCAACGCCGAAATTGTACTTTTGAATCAGGGGGTTGTTCCAGGATAGACTGGGTACACCCCACTGGATGAGCAACGCGATGCCGGTAATTGTGAACGCGTAGCGATTGCGCAAGAACCGTGAGAGAATGAGCCCTGCTCCGAAAATTACGATGCTGGGGCCGACCAGAGCCTCCGCGGCGGACTTGGCTGCGTAAGATGCCTCGAAAACAAACGCCCCAATGATAATCGCGACGATTCCCGCGATCGAAAGGACTGTGTACGTCCTCACTCCACGCGGTGGTTCAGGAATATTACGAATCGCTCGTATGATATTCAGCTTGCTAACTCGCCACGAAGTAAAGAGGATTGTCACGTAGGTGATGACTAGTCCTTCAGTGAAAGCCGTGAAAAGGCTTCCGGGAGTAAAGGTGAAACTCGCAAGTACTTGTGAAAGGTTGACCGGGAAGAATCTTGCGATAATGATCGCGAAAACGTAGACTATGACATAGGCTATCGCTATCCCGACGAAAACCCCGACGAAGGCGGCACCGGCCGAGTAGAGACTTCCCTCAAAGAGAAACATCTTGGTCAGCTGTCCCCTTCTCATACCGACGGCGCGAGACATTCCCATCTCCGACTTGCGCTCTTCAGCCAACATGACGAAGATGTTCACAATGAGGACAATACCTGCAACTATTACGAAAGTACTCAAGACTATCAGGAAACTGCTCAGGCTTTGGGCGCTAGTTGTAGCGCTGTTTACGGCAGCTTGTTTCTCGGAATAAGCGCAGAGTGTTGCAGTGGGACCAGCGGGCTGTGAGGGGTCTGTCTTGCATTTGTAGGCGGCGGGAGGATTGGTGATCGAGTTCAAGGTCTGATTTGCAGCGAGACCGACGACTTGGCTGTGTTGAATTGAGTCTCTTAGTCCACCCGTGTTCGTGATTGCTATGTAGTTGACGGATCCGGGATGGTTAGTGAGTTGTTGGGCGACATTCATTGTGACAAAAATATTGTCGTTTCCAGAAAAAGAGCCTCTAGCATCAGACACGGCGATTCCAACGAGCTTGAGGGTTGCTCGAAGACCAGAGTATACTGCGATTGAGTCGCCGATAGTCGCGTTCAGGTCTCGCGCAGTCTTATCGTTGATAACAGCTTCAGTATCCCGGAAAGTGGAAGAGATAACGGATCCACTGGATGAATGGAAGTCGCCGAGATTCTGTGATGCGTTAGAGAAAGTGCCGATTAGCGTCGCTGGAGATTGGACGTTTCCTGAGTTCAAGTCACTTAGGCCGACCGTGTCGAGAATCTCCGGAGTAGATCCTATGAGGAATTGGCTGGCTTGGGCATTACTAGCTAGTTGAGAAGAGAGACTCTGAGAGATGCTTGCTGGAAAATATTGATATCCAGCGCCAGTGATGTTAAAGGCGTAAATGACCTCGTCCGCGAAACCATACCCGTAGTACGCTCCTCGCGTAAACAACTCCGTGAAAGTGTCCTGGGTTACAAGTGAGCCCGAGATCATTGCTGTCCCGATCATTAGTCCGAGAATGACTATCGCCATGCTGGTTTTTCGACGGACAAAATTTCGCAGTGCCATTCTGAACGTAAGCCGATCCCGAAGCATCATGCCCACGGAGATCAGCACAAGCACGACTACGATGTAGATCTCAAGGTTAATCGTCGAGCCGCCGACAACGCTACTGAGACCGGCGAACCATAGGAGCAATGCAGCCAGTCCGGCGATAAATGGAGAGAAGGAGAGCACCCTCCTCGAATATCGTCCCGCTCTGCTAGTGGACTTGGCCCGAGAGAACAGATAGAACAGGAAAGAGGCGCCAACTCCCAAGACCAAAAGTCCAGTAGTCTGGACTAGAAGCCGGGTCTGGTTCTCGGAGACAAACTGGCGGAGGAAGAAGTTGTTTTGGTAGTTCAGAGATAGGGCGTACAGCTCTCCGAGGGCGATTATCGAGAGGAAGATAATCAGGGCGTGGAGGAAGCCTCTCCCATGGACCCTAGATTCTGTCGTCGGCTGACCGCCTCTATCTTCAGGACGTTGTTCCAGTTGCAGTTTCTTTCTCTATCTGCCCGTTCCTCATTGAGACTATTCTGTCAGTCTCCTTGGCGATTTGAGGATCGTGTGTAACTATCACGAAGGTCAGTCCATAGTCCCGGTTCAAACTCCTCAACAATTTGACGACCTCAGCGGAATTTTCCGAGTCCAAATTCCCCGTTGGCTCATCTCCCCACACTATCGCAGGCTTGTTAACTAGCGCACGAGCAATGGTTACGCGTTGCTGTTGCCCACCGCTAAGCTCGCTAGGCTTGTGAAGCCGCCACTCTTCTAGCCCAACCATTTTCAAGGCACTCGAGGCCTCTCTGTGAGCATTGGACTCTGAAACCCCGGCGAGGAGCAACGGAAGCTCGACATTCTCCTGAGCGTTTAGCACAGGGAGAAGATTGTACGCTTGAAAGATGAACCCCATCCTTCGAGCCCTAAACCCTGACTTTTGATCATCAGACATAGTCGCAAGGTCAACGCCCTCGATAGAGACTTTGCCCTTGGTGATGTCGTCGAGTCCCGAGAGGCAGTTGAGAAGTGTGGTCTTACCACAGCCCGAGGGACCCATTACAGCAACCATTTCGCCCTTTCGAACCTTAAGGTCAAGACCCCGAAGAGCCTCAACCTTCAACGAACCTGTCTGGTAGACCTTCCAGACAGCTTGGGCTTCAACCATGGAAGGAACGTCACGGCTAGCCAATCACTTCATTTCCCAAGAGTTTACATTCGCGGGAATTGAAATCGTGCTTTAAGGACATTACCACATAACACGCAGAACCAAACCGTCCTTCTCATCTTGTCTGAACGACTCAATAAGCCGCACGATATTCCTTTACTCGATCGAGATGATCTCCAATGAGAAAATGCTGGTCCGACGATTCTATGAAGAGATAATCAACGAAACAAGATTCGACAAGCTGGACGAGATCCTAACTACAGATATGATCTTGCATGACCCTCTACTCCCGACCAGCGAGGTCCACGGTATGGAGAGTTTCAAAAATACCCTGGAGGTATTTCGATTGGCCTTTCCAGACTTGCACATCACTATCGAAGATCAGATGCAGGAGGATGAACGAGTAGTCACTCGTTTTGCCATACAAGGCACCCATGGAGGCGACCTGATGGGCATTCCAGCAACGGGTAGGAAGTTCAAGATCTCGGGAATCAGCATCATACGCTTCAGCCATGGTAAAGCTGTTGAGGAATGGATCGAGGAAGATGGCTTGGCCTCATGCGACAGCTTGAGATTGTGAAGTAGAGGAACTAGTCCCAGGCTAGTCGTGGGAGCCTCCTCTGAAATGAATGTCGATGTGGCTTGGTCGGATAAAGAACGGAATGAGAAGCAGGTAGAGTACTAGACTTATTCGAGTGTCAAGAAAGGAGAAGCCAATTCCAACAATAGAGACCACTGGCCCAATCAGAGTTCGCCTTTGAGCTAGACCTACGATGTGAGAGTCGAGATCTTTCTCGACTAGACGATGCTGGCTGGTCGCATACCACCATACAGCATAGAGCGCCAGCCCCGTTGCCGTGAGATTTACGCCATAGATTCGGACCGCAGTAGGCGAGAAAGGGTACAGCCCGAGTAACGATGTCGAAAAGGGCACGAAACCGATGGTTAGAAGGAAGAGAATGTTGACCCACAAGAAAACCCGGTCAGTCCGTTTGACGTAATGAAACTGATTGTGATGGCCTATCCAATACACGCCCAAAACGACAAAACTGAAAACGTACGCGAGAATATGTGGAAAGAGATTCACGATCTCACCCTCAACTCCCGACTCGGACAGACCCGCCAAAGGAAGATTGAGTCCTAAAACTAGAACCGTCATCACTGTGGCAAATATCCCGTCTGTCAGTGCCTCAATACGGGTTTTCGTCAGGCCCGCTTGTGCTATCCCTGAAATGCCCAATTTCTCTGAGACGATTGCCATTGCGAAGTGCGCTTAGCTCTTTCCTAGACATATTCAACGAAAACCTCTTCTTCTTCAATCCCACACATTGTGTAGGAAGTTTGGAATTTGCTCGCTGTTGGTGATAGCGCACCAAATTTCCGCCTACCTACCAGCAATGGTAGTTACGTTTCTTTGACGGATTTTCTCGGAGAGAAGAACATGGTCGTCTATTTCTATCCGAAAGACTTCACGAGCGGCTGTACGGCCGAGGCTTGCAGCTTCCGAGACTCCTACGAAGCATTCAAGGATCTGGGTGCGGAAGTGATTGGCATAAGCTCCGACAGCCAAAACTCTCATCGAGATTTCGCTCAGCATCATCATCTGCCTTTCATCTTGCTTAGTGATGTGGACGGTTCGGTGAGGAAGGCCTACGGGGTCAAGAAAACACTCGGTCTGTTTGCTGGCCGCGTAAGCTTTGTAATCGATAAGAAAGGAATCATCAGACATATCTTCTCGTCTCAGACCCGCGCGACAGCGCACGTTGGAGAGGCGCTGAACATATTGAAATCGATCGAATAGCAGTTTATGATTTCGAGGCTTTCATGTGATTATCCCACGTGCTGACGAAAAGTCCAAGGAGTTTTTCAGATCCCTCTTGCCAGAAGATGCTCGTGTCACGATTCGGCCGATATTCGGGAACATTTCCTCGTTTGTAAACGGAAACATGTTCGCGGGACTGTTTGGAAACGACATATTCGTCAGACTATCAGAGGAAGACCGTCAAGAACTTCTCGAACAGAAGGGAGCCGCATACCTTGAGCCTATGAGAGGAAAACCGATGAAGGAGTATGTAGTCATCCCCAAGCCCTGGATGAATGAGCCAGCGACCATTCGTCTGTGGTTGTCCCGATCGTTAGATTCTACCAGCAAGCTGCCACCGAAAAAAGCAAAGAAATAATCTATCCCTCCAAGCTATGAAGACGAGGACTAGCGTGATAAGAAGCCTGAACCCTCAACGCAACATTCGTTGCGCTGACTGCAACTGTAGCCCCCAAGAGTGTCGACTCTCAAGCGCCCCGACAACCTGTCCCCTTTGTCAGCTCGAGATCTGCTGTTGTTGGTTCGTCACTCAGCAATCGGAAAACTGAACGTACAAAGAATAGGAAGGCGGACATCGCCTTCTTCGTATAATCTAGCCCCATGGAGGGCATGTTTAAGAGAAGCATCACCTCTCTCGCCAGTCGAGCAAATATGGAAGCAGCAACAACCACAACTCGGCCTCAACCAAAACTCCACACCCTAGTTCATTTCGAAATACCCGCCAGCGACCCCGGCACGATAAGTAAGTTCTACGAGCAACTGTTCGACTGGAAATTCTCCAAATGGGGAGAACAAGACTACTGGCTAATAGC
This sequence comes from Candidatus Bathyarchaeia archaeon, assembly GCA_035935655.1. Taxonomy (NCBI): domain Archaea; kingdom Thermoproteati; phylum Candidatus Bathyarchaeota; class Bathyarchaeia (SeqCode); species Bathyarchaeia archaeon. Next base: position 200,738 of record DASYWW010000046.1, on the reverse strand, counting down.
CCACAAAGACGCCCCGGCAAACGAGACAATGGGCGGACTCTTCAAGCGCAACGCCCCAACCGAGCAATTCCTCAACTACATCTCAGTCAAATCTGTAGACGAATCCGCGGCCAAAGCCACGAGCCTAGGCGCCCAAGTGGTCACACCAAAACAAGAAATCCCAACAATTGGATACTTCGCAGTTCTGAAAGACCCGGACGGAAACGTCTTCGCCCTATTTCAGTCCACAGGCGGAATGTAATAGCATACCCTGGCCTTCCCAATTCCCTTTTTTCTTGTTCGATCACTAGATACCCGGCACTCCTTTCCTTATTCGGTAACCGTCCTAGGAAGCATCCCGCTTAGAGCGCATCCCAAACATTTTTCACTCAACCCATTCGCTGTATACGTGGAGCGTGCCAAGGCGCAAGCTGCCGAGGTAGTACAGATTGAGGACTCCAAAAGGGTCCGCATACTGCAGTTCATCAAAGCGAACCCCGGCACCCACCTCAGAAAGATCAAACGAGAACTCAACCTCGCGATGGGTGTCATTCAGTACCATCTGTACAGACTAGAAAGAGAACGTATCATTGTGTCGGCTCGCCATGGACTCTACAAACGCTACTATGCGGACCAAGGCCCTAGAATCGAAGAACGCGCCATCGTGAACATCCTCTTCCAAGAGACAGAGAGAGACCTGATACTCTATCTTCTGGAGAACCCGTGGGCGACTCAGAAGGAGCTCTCCCAGTTCGCCAGAATCTCGCCGAGCTCAACTAATTGGCATATGAAGAGACTATCCCAGGCGGGCTTCGTGGAGGCCCGAAAAGAAGGCGCGTTCGTGTTCTACAAGGTAAAGGGAGACCCGGGGATGATTATTGCACTTCTCAAGAGCTATCATCCAAGAATCTGGGATAAGTGGGCTGAGAGGTTGGCCGACCTCATTACATAACCCTCGGAGCACGGTAGCGGAGAAATCATGACCCGAGCAGACTGTAGCTGATGATAGTCTTCCAACCGCCAATACTTTCTTCAACCGGGTCATCCACTGACCCGACCGAAGTACTCGAATTGGGGAGAGGCGTTTTCGCATGGGTGCTTTTCACAATCTCGCTCTACGCTTGGTCTAAGAGAAAGCAGCCCGCGCTACTAATTGTAGCAACAGCCTTTCTACTATTTTTCGCAAAAACTGTCCTAGAGATCCTCTTGCCAACATCCACGCTGCTTGACTTTATGCGGCCACTCATTGATTTCGCAGCGCTGGCCCTCTTCTTCGTCGCGATCGTAGTTAGACCAAGAAAAGACCCTGGAAAAGAAAGCGCCTGAACCAATTCGAACCTGTTTTTCAAAAAATCCGAGAGCGCAACCAGAAACCGCGAGGCTTTGACAATTGTACCATGATACCTAATATCCTCCGCGCACAAACCCCTCAAACACTACAGAGGGAAATGCGAGTGCCCTCAGTCGGACCCTTCGAACTGACAGACGTAGAGTTCGTTGGGCTCGAATTCATGAGACAGGAAGACGAGAGACAGCTCAGAAAGACAGGCCTCCGCGCAACATGGTCTGGCAGAGAGCTCAGTATCAAGGCTGAGTACCCAGCAACGTTGATATCCGATATCAAAGACGGGGTCGCTTCTCGGGCCTTGCTCTACTAACGAAGTTGTTATGGACACCGGCTGCCGCGAATATCTAGGCCGGAAACGAGTGTCCTGAGAACATGAAATTATTCCTTGCCAGCGAAAATCCCGTGACGTTGGATCGCCCTCCCATATTTCCCGAGGGCGCATCCGAGCAAGATATCGAATCTAGCGCTTCTCTCTTCATTTTCAAACATGATAGGAATCTCGCCCTGAGGCTAATATCAGTCATAGACAAACAACTCGCAGGACGAGAGCGATTAATCGATCTCGGAGTCGGATACGGCTTCATCGCCAAGTCACTGAAGGAAACACTCGGATTCCAGGAAGCGCTGGGTGTAGATGAGGATGAGAAACGGCTAGAAGTTGCCAGAAGCAGAGGAATCATAGCATACCAATTGGACCTAGAGAAGGATCCGCTACCGTTTCCGGCTCAGACAGCAGACCTAGCTACCAGCTTTGGACTCCTGAACTACTTCAAGTCTTACGATAGTCTGCTTAGCGAAACCAACAGGGTCCTGCGGCTTGGCGGAATCTTCGCCCTCTCTGTGCCAAATCTAGGATGGTGGGTTAACAGAGTGAGTCTCGGGCTGGGTTACCAGCCCCCGAACATTGGGGTGTCTATGAAATACACGGTCGGAATGCCAAATTTCTACCCGAGACAGACGCCAACGAAATACGTCCACACGGTAACATTAAGGGCACTCAAGGAGCTTCTCGAGAAATACGGTTTCAAGACAATCAAGGTCTTCGGCGGAAGGGAACCTAGTTACGATGACATAAGGAATCGAATCGCAAGAGGATTTGTCAAGACAACAGACCGTATCCTCTCAAAGAGCGTCGGCTTATCCGTCCGACTCTTCATTGTCTCGAAGAAGATCGGGCCAAATAGAACAGAACCAGTCAATCCCTGAACCATCTATTACAGGCTCCTGAAGCCACCCCGCTCTTGGAAGAGAGCCAGCATAGGCCGCACGGAATTAGGCTCGGGGAGACAACTTAGCAAGCTGCTCGCTCACTAGCCACAATCGTTTGGCCGAGTCATCATCGTAGGATTCTTGAGAAGATTTTGCCTCATGCATCTTGGTGAAGTATTTGCCCGTCACGCCATCCAAGGCTGGAGACGTTGCGACGTAGAGGATTCTCTTGGCAGATGTTTCGGGGCTTATGAAAAAAATCCCGAGAAATCTGAAACCTAACATGACAAGCCCGCCATTGTTCTTTGCAAAGTTGGTACGAACAACGCCGGGATGCGCGCTGTTCACCGTAACACCGGTGCCTTCAAGTTTCTTTGCCAACTCATGCGTGAAGAGAATCATAGCCAATTTTAACTGACCGTACGTTTGCCATCCTGAGAATCTCTTTTCACCTTGGAGATCGTCGAAGTGGATATTCGCGCCATTGTGAGCATCGGATGTCACATTAACAATACGGGAAGGAGCACTCGCCTTCAGGACGCCAAGTAGAAGATCAGTCAATAGAAAGGGTCCGAGATAGTTAACCGCGAAAGTCGATTCGAGACCATCAATCGTCGTGGTGCGTTTGGTCAAGTAGACTCCAGCATTGTTGATCAGGAGGTCGAGCTTCTCGTGTCGGGCCTTGAATTCGTCAGCTAAATTGTGGATTGAGTCCTGGGATGACATGTCAGCCTGTATCATTTCGACGTTCCGGTTTCCACTTTTCGCAATGATATCAGCCACTGCGGTCTCACCCTTTTCCTTATTCCGAGAAACAATTACGACGGTCGCTCCCATCCTAGCCAATCCCAGAGCCGTGGCCCTGCCTATCCCAGAATTCCCGCCTGTAACGAGGCAAATCTTACCCGCCATATTGACGTCTGAATTGGCCAGGCCGAACCGCCTTTCCCCGTTAGGTTGCTGATGAGGTTCTGAGCCTTTTAGGATTCCGCTCAAGAATCGGTTTGCTTGCTTTCCGACGCTTTCCCTTCTAGATCGAGAAGGGCGAGCTTTCTCTCGTTGCCCCAGCGATAGCCATGCAATCCTCCATCTTTGCCGATCACGCGATGACAGGGAATCACTAGCGCGACAGGGTTTGTGGCACATGCTCGAGCTACGGCACGAGAAGCCTGAGGAGCTCCTAACGCATCTGCAATCCCGCTGTAAGTGGCGGTCTTACCATATGGGATGGACTGGATTTTCTTCCAGACCTTCCATTGAAACGCTGTGCCTGTCACGTCTAGAGGAAGTCTTAGAGAAGAAGATCGGCCGGCGAGATACCTCAAGAATGCGCCGGCCCATTCCTTCATTCCCTTATCGTTGCGATGAAGACTTGCTGCGGGATAGTCTTCAGCGAGTACCATCTCGACTGTTCTGTCTGAGTCTCCCATGCAAACGGCACATACTCCCCGCTCGGTTGCTCCAATCAACAACCGTCCTATGGGTGAGGCAACGATGGTGTACTGGATCCGCAACCCTCTCCCTCCTTGGCGAATGGCTCCAGGGTTCACGCCGAGACCACTCGCAATTTTTTCGTAGACTCGGCTTCGGGAAGAGAAGCCTGCGTTGTAGAGCGAGTTGTTTACCGTATCTCCATCTCTCAGAAAACGCTTCATCTTAGCGAGACGACGCGCCTCAACATACTGACGAGGCGAAACTCCCAAGACTTTCTTGAAGGTCCGTTGGAAGTAGAATGGGCTCAGCTTTGCCTGGGCGGCAAGGGTTGAGAGGGTTAGTCTCTTGCCAAGGTTCGCGTCGATAAAAGCGCAGACCTCGTAGACCCATCTGTCTCCGGACAAACGCGCCGCGTCTTTAGGATTGCAGCGACGACAGGCTCGAAAACCAGACCGTTCCGCCTCAACAGGACCCGCGAAGAATACTGCATTCTCTCTTTTCGGCCGTTTGGCTGGGCATGATGGTCTACAGTAGATTCCGGTCGTGCGGACTCCGAATACAAATGCTCCATCGTAGCTGGCGTTTCTGGATAACACTGCAGCCCATTTCGCATCATTACTCAGAGCGTTTTCTAGGCTTCCATTGCCGCTCTGCAATTCTGGACGACACTGATCGAGCGTTAGCATGAGCATGTGATTAGCGTGAGAAAATAAGTAGTTTGACTCCGTTTCTTGCTGTCAAAGCATCGCTACAAGAACGAGACAAAGCTTGCCTAGATTATTTTCGAAATCGCCTGAGAAGAAGGGGGGCCGCGAGCACTATGGCTGTTCCCGCTACAAGGGCGATAACGAAGTACGGAATAGCGTTATTTAGAGAGCTCGACCTGTTAATCCCATTTACGTGAATCGTGACCGGGGAATTCGTCTTGCCCCCGTGCCCATCATCGACTGTGAAGGTCACTTTGTAATCGGCTGAAGCTTGAGAATCGGAGGGCGTCCAGGAGAAAAGTGCTGACGCTTTCCCAGTGAGAGATTGAGCGCCTGGGAAGGTGGATCCGGAAGGAAGTCCCGATGCTGTGATTGTGATGTTGTTCCAGGAGGGGTCAGTCGCGTTGACTGTGAAACGAATAGGGGAGCCAGAATTGACTGACATGGGACCGGGGACCGAAAGAAGTGGTGGAGCAGTCACGGTCAGCACTCTACATGACCCCTTGGCTGGAGTATTATTATTGTCTCCACTATAGGTGACATTCCAGCTGAATTTTCCGTCGGTTGCGAAAGTTTGCGAAGACGAAGAAGGTACAACACTGTTGTTCACAGTGACAGTGGCCACAATGGTGGGATTTCCAGTGCAATCTGAGGAGGAGAATTGGTTGTAGGTTAGTGTTCCTCCTGCTGCGAATCCACCAGTTAATGTTGCAGAGCCGGATACCACGTCACCCTTCGTAATCACGTTGGCTGAAAGCGTCGTTGAAACGGTCGGAGTCGCCTTGTTGACCAAAAGCGGCCCACATGAGCTGGTAGCATGACCGTTGTTCGGGTCGCCGCTGTACACGGCGTTCCAACCGAAAGATCCCGCGGAGGTGAACTGGTAAGCCCTAGACGGTTGAGCTGATCCACTTGTTACGGGTACAGTCTGGACCGGAATAGCTGTCCCCTGGCAGTTCGCGGTAGTGTAGAGATTGTATGTGACAGTTCCACCGGCATTGCCGGTGGTCCCCAGAAGTGTAGCGGACAAAGACAAGGAGTTTCCAACGGTAATTGCTCCTACTTGTGGCAGGGTTAGACTCGACACTGCCTGGACGACTGTTAGAAGCTCGCAGGGACTGGTGGCCTGATTGTTGTTTGAATCTCCGCTGTAGACCGCGTTCCAGCCGTACGTGCCAGCAGTGGCGAAGCTCTGAGATGCAGAGTCTGGAACAATTCCGTTTGTGACAGCGACTGGAGATCCGACGACAGTTCCCGATCCACTGCAGGTCGAGCCGGTGTAGAAACTGTATGTGACTGTCCCTCCGGCCAGGAAACCACCGGACATGGTAGAAGAGTCATGGATAGAATCACCGGCGCTGATCGTTGGGAATGCAAGATTGGACGCGATCGTGGGAGTGGTCTTGGTGACAACCAAACCCGCGCAATTACTGGAACCGAGGTTGTTAGCGTCGCCAGAGTACGCCGCCTTCCATGACCAGGAACCTAGCGAGTCCGGGGTCGCAGGAGACGATGAGGGAATACCATTACTGGTTACTGTGACTGTTGAGGTTGCGGTTTGAACGCCAGAGCAAGAATTGCCCGTGTAGAAAATGTAGGTGACCGTGCCACTAACCTGGAATCCGCCGGTTATGGAAGCTGAATCATAAACCGGGGACCCGATGGCAACGACATTCGACGATAGGCTAGTCGTAATCGTTGGACTGGCCTTGTTGACTGTTAGAGGTGAGCAAGAGCTGGTTATCGGATTGTTGTTGGTATCGCCGGAATACGAGGCTTCGAAGCCATAGGTTCCTGAGGGAACGGGAGTAATTTGAGGCGAACTTGGAATCACGTTGTTGGTAACCGTGACCGAGGACACCATAACACCGGTCCCTGAACAGGTACCTGTTGAGAATTCAAGGTAGGTTACTGAGCCGCCTGCCTGGAAGCTACCTGTCAGTCCCGCTGATTGAGTGATAGACTGACCGACAGTAATCAGGTTAGTTGATAGCGAGGTGAAAATCGATGGGCTTGTCTTGCTCACTGTCAAGGGTTCGCAGTTGCTAGAGGCCACGGAGTTGTTAGAGTCGCCACTGTAAAGAGCGTTCCAGCTGAACGATCCAGCTGTGTTGAAGGCCTTGGACGCCGAGCCCGGAACGTTACCGTTGACGACAGTGACAATTGACACAATTCCAGACGGTCCGGCGCATGATGCGGTCTGGAACCAGTTGTAAGTGACAGTTCCTCCTGCTCCAGACGTGACTCCTGTCAGCGTGGCAGAATCTGTCACCGATCCACCGACGGTGATACTCGATGAGGAAAGAACAGTGAAAATTACGACTCCCGAAGTGGGGTTGACAGTGAGAGGCTCACAAGCACTTGTGGCGCCATTATTGCTAGTATCGCCGGAATAGATAGCGCTCCAGCTGTAGGGTCCTGCGGAGTTGAAAACTTGGGACACCGAGTTCGGCACCTGGCCACTTACCACTGTCACAGATGGTAATACTGTCAGCGCCCCATTGCAGGCAACACCAGTGAACCAGTTGTAAGTAACGGAGCCTCCTGCCTGGAAGCCAGAGGCTATGGTGGCAGAATCAAAAACTAATCCACCGACCGTTATCGGATTCTGAGAAAGAGCTGTAGTGATGGTCGGGTTAGCCTTGTTGACAGTAAGAGGTTCGCAAGGGCTCGCGTTCCCGTTGTTATTCGGGTCACCGTTGTAGACCGCGTTCCAACTGTACTGTCCCGCAGGACTAAAGGTCTGGGAGGGAGAGCTAGGCACAACGCCATTTGTAATGGTCACGGGTGAACCTACAATTGTGCTGGGAGCGACACAGTTTGAATTCTGGAAATAGGAGTAGGTTACTGTTCCTCCAAGGTTGAAACCACCTGCAATGCTGGCGGAGTCGAAGGCAGAGCCGCCGACTGGGATCGAGTTTGCTGAAAGTGTTGTTGTAATTGATGGACTGGCCTTGTTTACTGCGAAGGGTTCGCAGGTGCCCGATGCGCCGTTGTTGTTTGCATCACCACTGTACGATGCTTGGAACGAGTAGGGTCCGGCTGTAGACGGTGTTACAGGTGCTGAATCAGCTACAACCCCGCCTGCTACATTTACTGGATTGCCAACTGGAGTGCTATTGCCCGAGCACGCATTATTGCTGAAGACGCTGTAGGAGACGGTCCCTCCCGCGTTGTACGCTCCGGCCAGAGTGGCAGAGTCGTGGAAGGCGCTGCCAATTGTTGCAGATGCAACCGAAACGGTGGTAGCGAGTGTAGGATTAGCTTTGTTTACGGTAAGGGGTTCGCAGAGACTTGTTGCAGGAGCGTTGTTAGGGTCTCCACTGTAAACCGCGTTCCAGCTGACTGGACTGGTGTTGTTGAAAATGACGGACCTGGAGTTCGGAATCGTTGAACTGGTTACAGTAACTTTGGAGATAGATGCAGGGGATGCGGAGCATATTCCGCTAGAGAAGAGATTGTAGGTAACGGTTCCACCAGCATTGCTAGTAGCACCCGTCAATACTGCAGAGTCGAATGCTGAACCCCCAACGATTATCGCGGTTGACGACAGAGAAGTTCCAATCGCCACGCCCTTCGGATTGACGGTAAGAGGTTCACAGGGACTGGTAACGGGGTTGTTGTTTGCGTCGCCACTATATGCAGCGTTCCAACTGAATGCTCCAGCAGCGCTAAACGTCTGAGAAGATGAACTGGGCACGATTCCATTTGTAACAGTGACTGGAGTTCCAACAACGGTCGCGGTTCCGGCACAAGTTGGGCCTGTGTAGAAACTGAACGTGACCGTTCCGCTTGCCAGGAAGCTGTTGGTTATCGTCGCCGAATCTGAGACCGGGTTGCCAACTACTATGGTGGTTTGTGATAGGTTGGTGCTTATTGCTGGACTCGCCTTGTTCACCGTAAGAAGCTCGCAAGGACTGGTCGACGCGTTGTTGTTGGCGTCCCCGCTGTACCCAGCGTTCAAGCTATACAGACCGGCGGTGTTGAAAGTTTGAGGAATAGAGCTAGGTATGACGCCATTGTTCACGGTAACAACAGAAACCTGACTTTTGAGACCCGTGCAATCAGCCGTCGAAAACAGGAAGTATGTCGCAGAGCCGCCGGGCTGGAAACCCCCGGTCATAGTTGCGAAGTCGGATACAGAGCTGCCAACTGTTACTGGATTCGCAGAGAGACTTGTGCTAATGGTTGGACTTGCCTTGTTTACGGTGAGCGGCTCACATGGACTAGTCGCAGGATTGTTATTGGAGTCACCGAAGTAGCGGGCGTTCCAGCTGAAGGAGCCTGCGGAGGAGAAAAGCTGAGGAGATGAACTTGGGATGGCTCCATTGTTGACGGTTACTGTGGAAACCGTTGCCGAAGAACCAGTACAGTCGCCCGTTGTAAACCAGAAGTACGTAGCGGAACCTCCCGCTTGAAATGCGCCCGTCATGGTAGCGGAATCGTATACCGAGCCGCCCACGGTTATTGGATTCGCAGAAAGAGCCGTACTGATCGCGGGGTTGGCCTTGTTGACAGTGAGGGGTTCGCAGGAACCGGTAACGGGGTTGTTGTTTGCATCGCCACTATAGACAACGCTCCAGCCGTACCCGCCCGCATTGTTGAAGGTCTGGGGCGCGGACCCGGGTACGATCCCATTCGTTACAGCGACTGGAGACCCGACGGTAGTGGGACTCCCCGTGCAGGAGCTCCCTATGAAGAACACATAGGTTACGGTGCCACTGGGCTGGTAACCGCCAGTCATAGTGGCGGAATCGGAAACAGAGGATCCGACAGGGATTGTTGTTAGCGATAGAGTTGTTGTGATTCCTGGACTTGCCTTCAGCACGTTGAACGGTTCGCACACGCTTATTGCGGGTTTGTTGTTCGCGTCACCGGCATAGGATGCTTGGAAGCCGTACGCGCCCGCTGGGGTTGGGCTTGTCGCTGAAGAGTCTGGAACGACACCGTTGGTGACGGTGACTGTTGAGATGACTACTCCGGAGGCAGTACATCCCGTATCGGAGAACAGTGTGTATGTCACAGAGCCGCCGGCGTTAAACCCGTTCGACAGGGTGGCGGAGTCATGAACAGGAGTCCCGACTGGGACGTTGGCAATAGAGACGGTAGTTGTTATGCTTGGAACGGCTTGGTTCACATTGAGAGGCTCGCAAAGACTCGTGGCACCTCCATTGTTTGCGTCACCACTGTAAATGGCATTCCAGCTAAACGAGCCAGCAGAGCTGTAGGTCTTTGATGCTGATCCAGGAACTACCCCGTTTGTAACGGTAGTTGTTGACACTGCTCCAGGTGTTCCGGTACATGTTGCTGTCTGGAACGAGTTGTAGGTTACGGTTCCTCCAGCTCCAGACGTGACGCCGGTGAGTGTTGCAGAATCGGATACGGACCCGCCTACTGTGATACTTGAAGAGGATAGCGTTGTGGAGACCGTGATTCCGGTCGTGGGGTTGACCGTGAGAGGTTCGCAGGGGCTGGTGGCCAGGTTGTTGTTCGCATCTCCACCATAGACCGCGTTCCAACTGTAGGGTCCTGCCGAATTGAACGCTCGAGCTGCAGAACTTGGTATGCCGCCACCAACCAGGGCCACGGTCGAAACAACATTCGCTGCACCGCTACATGTATTGCCAGTGAACCAGTTGTAAGTAACAGTCCCTCCAGCCTGGAAACCCCCCGTCATAGTAGCTGAATCGGAGACTGAGCCACCGACAGTTATTGGATTCGTGGAGAGTGTTGTACTGATAACGGGGCTAGCCTTATTGACCGTTAGAAGCTCGCATGCACTTGCAACAGCATTGTTGTTTGAATCGCCATTGTAGACTGCGTTCCAACTGTATGGTCCCGCAGAACTAAAAGTCTGAGAGGGAGAACTAGGTACTAGACCACTGGTCATGGTAACAGGAAGACCGACGGTTGTGCCGGGACCAGCACAGACGGAGCCTTGGAAGTAACTGTAAGTAACTGTTCCGCTGGGGCTGAAACCGCCAGTGACAGTGGCAGAGTCGGAAGTGGATCCGCCAACCGCAATCGGATTGGTTGCAAGCGCGGTGGAAATAGTGGGACTAGCCTTGGTGACCGAGAAGGGTTCACAACCACTCGACACAGCGTTGTTATTCGCGTCGCCGCTGTAAGAGGCCTGGAACGAGTAGGGTCCTGCTGGAGACGGAGTTACTGAGACGGAATCAGGCGCTGTTCCCCCGGCAACGATTACTGGATTCCCAACCGGAGTAGCGTTTCCAGAACAAGCATTGTTGCTGAAAATGCTATAGGAGACAGTTCCCCCAGCGTTGTACGATCCGGTCATTGTTGAGGAGTCGTGGAAAGCACTACCTACCGTTCCGGATGGAGCGGAAACAGTTGTGGAGAGTGTTGGCGAAGCTTTTTGGATAGTGAGCGGTTCGCAGAGACTTGTTGCTGGGGCATTGTTAGCGTCTCCACTGTAGCCCGCGTTCCAGCTGAACGCGGTCGTACTATTGAATATGACCGTCCTAGAATTCGGGACAGTTGAACTCGCTACCGTGACTTGCGAGATAATGGAAGAAGTCCCGGAGCATATGCCATTCAAGAAGAGATTGTAGGTGACCGTTCCGCCGGCATTGGTAGTGGCACCGGTCAATACGGCGGAGTCTGATGCTGAGTTTCCCACGACTATGGTTGTCGAGGAAAGGTTAGTCGTGATTGCCACACCTTTTGGATTGACGGTCAGAGGCTCGCATGTACTCGTGGCTGCGTTATTGTTGGCATCACCGGTGTATACTCCATTCCAGCTGTATGGTCCCGCGGCGTTGAAAGTCTGAGATGCAGAGTTCGGGACGATTCCACCCGCCACCGTTACAGGAGATCCGACGATGGTTGCGGGTCCTGCACATGTTGAACCGGAGAAGAAACTGTACGTGACAGTCCCACTCGCCTGGAAACCGTTAGTCATCGTCGCCGAATCTGAGACTGAGCCGCCAACTGTTATGACGCTCAGCGAGAGGGTTGTGCTGATGGTTGGACTCGCTTTGCTCACGGTAAGAAGCTCACAGGGACTGGTCGTTGGGTTGTTGTTGGAGTCCCCACTATAGCCAAGGTTCCAACTAGCCAGACCGGCTGAGTTGAAGGTTTGAGAAACAGAGTTGGGTATGACTCCGTTGCTCACGGTGACAATGGAAACCTGGATTTTGGAACCGGTGCAGTCGGCCGTGGAAAAGAGGAAGTAGGTTGCGGACCCGCCTGCTTGGAAGCCCCCGTTCATGGTGGCGAAATCGGACACTGAGCCACCTACCGTAATGGGATTCGCAGAAAGAGCCGTAGTGAGTGTAGGGCCGGCCTTGCTGACTGTCAGAGGCTCGCAGGCACTTGTAATTGGGTTGTTGTTGGCATCGCCACTATACGCGGCGTTCCAGCCATAGGAGCCGGCGCTGTTGAATCCCTGAGACGAAGAGCCAGGTACGACGCCATTCGTGACTGTAACCGGTGAACCGACACTGGTGGCAGTGCCGGTGCATGAACTTCCCGTAAAGTATGAGTAGGCTACAGTCCCACTTGGTTGGTAGCCACCAGTCATAGTGACCGAATCAGTGACCGAGGATCCAACAGGGATTGTTGTCTGCGAGAGACTTGTCGTGATTGTTGGACTGGCCTTGTTGACTGTCAGAGATGAGCAAGAGCTGACTATCGGGTTGTTGTTGGCGTCTCCGGAATAGGATGCCTCGAATCCGTAGGTTCCCGAAGGAACAGGATTGATCGGGGATGAACTTGGGATAACATTGCTCGTCACGGTCACGGTGGACGCGACAGTGCTGCTGCCTGAGCAGGTACTCGATGAGAACTCTAGGTAGCTTACTGATCCTCCGGCTTGGAAGCCACCTGTGAGAGTTGCGGACTCGGTGACAGGCTGACCAACAATAATCGAGTTAGAGGACAGCGAAGTGGTAATCGTTGGACTTGTCTTGCTTACTGACAGGGGTTCGCATGGACTCGGAGCTCCTGAGTTGTTTGGATCGCCGCTATAGATCGCGTTCCAGCTGTACATTCCAATAGAACTGAAGGTCTGAGGAGAAGAATTGGGAACTACTCCATTTGTCACGGTCACCGTCGAGACAGGGGAAGCGGACCCGGAACATGTTCCGCCTGTAAAGAGATTGTATGTGACTGTTCCGCCCGCGGTGGTTGTAGCACCTGTTATCGTGGCGGAGTCGAACACTGAGCTTCCCACGGTAATTGTCGTCGAGGACAGGGTTGTGGCGATGGTTACTCCCTTCGGGTTAACAGTTAGAGGTTCACAAACGCTAGTGACAACATTGTTGTTGGTATCACCGCTGTATGCTGCATTCCAGCTGTATGGTCCCGCGGCGTTGAAAGTCTGAGATGCAGAATTCGGGACGATTCCATTCGATACGGCAACCGGAGATCCAACGACGGTTGCAGTTCCACCACATGCAGAGCCAGAGAAGAAACTGTAGGTTACTGTCCCTCCGGCTTGGAAAAAGTTAGTTAGAGTTGCAGAATCTGTAGCTGAGTTACCTACGGTTATTGGGTTCTGCGAGAGAACGGTAGCGATTGTAGGATTGGTTTTGCTTATTGTAAGAGGCTCGCAAGGACTAGTAGCAAGACTGTTGTTTGCATCGCCACTGTAAGCGGCGTTCCAGCTGTAGAGGCCAGCTGCGTTGAAGGGTTGTGAATTGGAATTGGGGACAACGCCGCTTGTGACGGTGACGGGTGACCCTACCTGGGTCCCAGTTCCCGTGCATGAGCTTCCCGCGAAGAACTTGTAGGTAACAGTACCACTTGCCTGGAATCCGTTAGATATGCTTGCCGAGTCAGACACCGAGCCTCCGACAGTGAGGCTGGACTGCGATAGTGTCGTCGCGATAGCTGGAGTTGTTTTGTTCACGATCAGAGACTGGCAAGAACTGGCATTGGGATTGTTATTGGCGTCGCCACTGTAGGCAGCTTGCCAATTGAAGGTTCCAGTAGAATTGAAGATAACGGAGAATGGACCTACGGAACTGGATACCAGGGTAAACGTCTTACTTTTCACAGGCGACCCTGGGCAGCCAGTTCCGGAGAAAATACCGAGGGTAACTGTTCCAGTTGGGTTGAAGCCTCCCGATAGTGTCGCGTTGGCATTTGCCGAATTCCCGACAATGATTGTTGTTGCAGAGACGGTCTCAGCAATCGCAGGAGAAGCCAATGCAACAGTCAGGGTCTCGGTTCCACAAACACTTGTAGCTACACCATTGCTTGCGTCTCCACTGTAGACGGCTTGCCAGTTGAAAGTACCAGTGCTGTTGAAGACTACACTGACAGGGCCTGCGGACCCTGAAGCTAATGGAACAGTCTTCGTCGCAACGGCCGTGCCGGAACAGGCACTGCCCAAGTATACATTGAAGGTCACGGTTCCTGTTGGCGCGGTCCCGCCTGTCACCGTTGCAGTGTCACTGGCGGAGTTCCCAACGACTACAGAATTGGGCGAGAGTGAGGTGGTGATCGATGGCGTGGCCTTCCCAATAGAGAGGGATTCCGAGCCGCAAAGGCTCGTCGAAAGACCATTGTTAGAATCCCCACTGTAAATAACCAGCCACTGGAAAGTACCAGTAGCATTGAACTGCACATTCCTTGAGTTGGGAATCGCTCCACTCACTGAGTTTACACTCACCGTCTGGGTGAAAACGAGTGTCCCAGTGCATCCAGTCCCAGCAAACACGCTGTAAGTGGCCGTGCCACCCGTGCTGAAGCCGCCAAAGAACCCCGTCAGCGTAGCAGAATCTGAAACTACTCCACCAGGAACGATCGATAAAGCCGAAAGGTTAGTCCCGACAGTTGTCGCCGTCTGTTTGACTGTCAGAGCCTCCGAGCCGCACGTAGTGGGTTGTGGAGGATTATTGTTCGGATCGCCGGTGTACGTGGCCTGCCAAACGTAAGACCCTGTGACATTAAATTGAACAGCCCTTGAGCTGGGAACTATGCCATTTGTGACTGGTACAGCTTGAGCAAAGACTGGTGTGCCGGAGCAGATAGCTCCTGAGAACACACTGTAGGTGACAGTGCCCCCCGCCGTGGTTGTAGCACCGGTTAGAACCGCTGAATCGCTCACTGAGCCACCTGCGGAAATCGATGATGCTGAGAGAGTAGTCCCAATTGTAGGGTTGGCTTTAGTCACGGTCAAGGTTACAATTGTGGAGTGGAATAGCAACCCGCTCGTTGCGGTTATGTTGATGCTGTAAGTCCCGGAAATCATTCCAGCGTTAACTGTGAGAACCGTCGAGTTCGTTCCATCGTTTGTCGGTGTGGCCTTCAGTTTGAGACTCGAAGATCCAGGTGTTGCTGTGGGACCAGAGGGAGTCACAGAAGCGGCTAGATTGACGGTCCCTGAATACTTTCCAGAGCCTATCAGTGTTATGATAATCGAGCTATCAATCGTTCCAGGGCTCAGCGTCAACGCGGTCTTGGTAGTGCTCATGGTAAAGTCTCCTAGGACCCGGACTTTGACTATCGTCGCGTGAGACGTGGGTCCACTTGTTGCGCCAACTGCTACAGTATAGTTACCCGGAGCCGACCCAGTCACAGAGAGGGTCGCAGATCCCGAACTCTTTGAGGCAATGGGAATGCTTGACGGGCTAATTGAGAACGTGAGTCCCGACGGCGAACTTGTGGGAGAGAGGGTTATGGTCCCAGCAAAATTGTTCAGACTGGCCAGGTTGATCGTAGACGTGTCTGAGGCGTTGAAATTGAGCGTAAGAGCAGGCTTGGAAGCAGAGATGCTAAAGTCTTGAACGCTAACCGCAACTTGGGCAGAAAATGAAAGCGTGCCAGATGTCCCCGTCACTGTGAGCGTTACGTTACCTCCGGGAGACAGCCCAGTGACTTGAAGTGACGCCGTAGCCGTCGGGTTCTGAGCGGTAAGATCAACACTACCCGGCGTTATCATAGGACTTGCAC
Organism: Candidatus Bathyarchaeia archaeon; assembly: GCA_035935655.1. NCBI lineage: Archaea > Thermoproteati > Candidatus Bathyarchaeota > Bathyarchaeia (SeqCode) > Bathyarchaeia archaeon. The sequence continues at coordinate 185,138 of DASYWW010000046.1, read as the reverse complement.
ACGCACACCCTGACGCGGTCAAGCCAAGGCTTACTATGCCAGTGAAGCCAGCTTGGCTGGTAACGGTAATAGTCGATGAGCTGGATGCTCCCACCTGAAGTACGAGCGACGTGGGACTGGACGACATAGTGAACGCCTGTCCTATGGTGAAGCTATCTTGGAATGATCCTGAAAACGAGCTTTTCGCGTCTATCCGACTAGCGGATACCGTGTATTGCATGAAACCATGCCCGTTGCCGGGCGTGTTTGTCCCCATTAGCTTTGTAAAATACGGAGCTTCCGCCGCGCAGGGGCTACAACCACCTAAGGACGTGTCGTTCACCGTGTTGAAGGGAGCTCCGAAGGTTCCTTGAATGACAACCACGGTGCCAGCTCCAGGAGTATAGACTCCAGCAGACCCGTCGTTGACAATACAGTTCGGATTGTACGTCGCATAGCTATTGCTAGTTGTAATCTTAGTGCAGGTGCTAGTGTTGAAAGCAAGCTGCTTGCTTCGCTGGTATGAGTGATCATGACCTTCCAAAATGAGATCCACTTTTTTGGAAATCATCAGGTTCAACAGATCGGGACCAATGTTACAGGTTTGATCTCCCGCGCTAATGCAGACCTTGTGCATGCCAACAAGGATCCATTTGATGGTGCTTGATGCCCGAGCAGAGTCGATCGTGCTTGACACCCAGCTGTAGTGGGGATCGCCGAAGTTGTAACCCCAGCATCCAAACGTATCAGTGCAGGTGGTGCCCGGCCAAGAAGCGTTGCACCTGATAGTGGTTAGTGGAGTGCAGACTCCAGTAACGTTGTAGACAACCGGAGAGATCATTATGAATCGGGCAATGGGGTTGACAGCGGGATAGTCGAAGTAGTACTCTTTCCCATAGCAGTTGAGTAGGACGGGACCACAGCTCAAAGGTGAAGGAGTGAGAGTGTAGGGGCACCCATTGACGTACCTCTCATAGCTTCTCGTAGCTTGAGCGGTACTATTTTCTTCCCCTGTGTCGTGGTTCCCGGCGAGAACTTCGACATTGTTGTATGAACCCTTGAACTGGCTGCACCAATTCGTACCATCTATCGCGCCATCGTAGCTCAGATCTCCTATCGCTAGATAGAAATCCGAGCCAGAGGCTGCCAGCCGACTCAAACTGGCCGCCGTGTCGCCTGCTGTCAGCGAAGCGCCATGATCTCCTCCAACAGAGAAAGTGAATGATGTCGCGGTCGCGGCGTGTGAAACGGGAACGGTAGTGCCAGTAGCTGAGAGGGCGATCATGCAGATGAGTGCAACTAGCCCCAGAGGTAACCTGTTTACCAACGTGAACTATCGCGGAAGTAAGCTAGCCCTACATAATAAGTTACAGACGTTCAATGCAGAGCAAACGATCCCATGATATAGAAAAGTATACAAAGAATGCTCCTCCGCAAACGTTTTTTCGGACCTTGACCCAGAGGTTGAAACTATCATTGCGCAATAATAGAGCCAAAGCCGCAGGCAAGACACAGGGAAAAGCGAACGGCGGGACAAAGAAATGGCGAAGAAAGCTACTGATCTTTGTGATCGTAATCGCCGTGGCGTCCGTCTTCACATCCACAGCTTACGGGTTGGCGTTTTCGGATAGCCAAAATGCGATAAATGGTCTTAGTGTCTACTGCGAAACCACAGTTCGCGTCTACCACCCACCCTCACCCGACCACCCGTTCTCACACTTCATCGCGACCTTCGGAATCAAGAATCCTTCCTCCACGGATGTCAACGCCCACTGGTTTGTCAGTGCTTCCGATGCATCTCAAAACTACTACAATGCAAACGGCGACGCGTCATTTACCATCCCGCGACGAGCTTCGTCACGTCCCCAAGTCTCGATTTTCATTGGGATAGCCAACATTACAGCCCCCCCACCAGGCTTCGCCATTAAAGCAGACTACAGACTTTCACTCTTCAGCTTCCAAGAAGACCTCGCGATCAATAACGCGATGGCAGCATGCACCTGAGAAAGCGTATATGCCGAAAAATAGCACCAGTTGACGATTCATGACTCGTCCGGATTGGCAAAAGAAAAAGAAGAAAATGGCTGGCAGAGAAGGCCCGAAAAAGGGCAAAAATCGCTAGAAAGACTCACCAGTCGGACATCCAACACTCACAGGCGTCCACACTAGCCGCTAGTACACCGGGGTGTGGATGCCAGACGTCTTGTTTGTTACATTCCGCCCATCATGCCGGGAGGCATACCGCCGCCCATGCCAGGAGGCATTCCTCCTGGACCGCCAGGACCAGGGCCTGAGGAGCTTCCACCTTTCGACGCGAAGACATCGTCAACTCTGAGAATCATTGTTACCGCTTCCACTGCGGACTTGATTACTTGCGTCTTAACTCGCAAAGGCTCGACAACATCCATCTTTAGCATGTCGGCCGCCTTTCCTGTCTGGGTGTTGACTCCGAACCAGATGTTCTGCAGGCTGTTGTGTTTGGATTTGAGATCGACGAGAATGTCTATCGGGTTGATGCCCGCGTTCTGCGCAATCGCAACGGGTATCGATTCAAGCGCTTCCGCGAAAGCTGTGACAGCGAGCTGCTCTCTACCTCCGACCTTGATCGCGTACTCGCGTAGACGCTTAGACAATTCTATTTCTGGAGAACCGCCACCCGCAACTATCTTCCCGTCTTCAACCGCATTTCGGACAACGGACAGGGCATCATGGAGCGAGCGTTCAGCTTCGTCGACCACGTGCTCAGACCCACCCCGTATCATGATGGTTACCGCCTTCGGATTCTTGGCCTCGCGGACATAGACGAGCTTGTCATCTCCAATCTTTACCTCCTCAACTAGCTTAGCATAGCCGAGAGCCTCCTTGGAGAGGTCTCTGGTAGTTCCGACTACACTGCCGCCTGTCGCCTTGGCTAGCTTCTCCATGTCGCTGCTACTGACGTTCTTGACGGTAAGTATTCCTTTCTTGGAGAGGAGAGACAGAACCTCGTCGTCAACGCTTTTTTCTGTGAAAAGCACATTTGCTCCAGTCTTGGCCACTTGATCAGCCATGTCCCGGAGAAGCTTCTCCTCCTCCTGTATGAACTGGTACATTTCTTCCGGCTTGTTGATGTTGATCTTGGCATCTGTCTCAGTCTTCTCGATCTCCAGCTTCGCATTCAACAACGCTATCTTGGCACCAGCCACGCTCTTAGGCATTTGTGAGTGAGAGACTTCCTTGTCAATAATTATCCCGCTGACCAGCTCGCTTTCCTCTAGACTCTTTCCGTGTTTCTTCATCACCTTGACAAGATCAATGTCGGCCTTTACCTTACCATTGTTCTTCTCAGTTACCTGCATGACAGCCTCGACCGCAAGCTCGGCGAAGCGATTCTGAGAGCCGAAGATACCTTTGGTATTAAGAGAGGTCATCGCGACCTGCTTCAGACGTGCCTCATCATCCGGTTTGATAGCGATTGCAATCTTCTCCAGAATCTCCTGGGCTTTGCCCGCAGCATTCCTGTAACCGTCAATAATCGCGTTGGGGTGAACATCCTTGTCAAGAAGAGTCTCTGCACCCGCCAGTAACTCGCCTGCAAGAACAACTGCTGTTGTTGTTCCGTCACCCACCTCGCTGTCCTGGGTCTTGGCGATCTCAACAATCATCTTAGCGGCTGGATTCTGCACATCCATTTCCTTCATAATAGTAGCCCCGTCGTTTGTGATCACGATGTCGCCCATACCCGCGACCAGCATCTTGTCCATCCCTCGGGGCCCAATGGTAGACCGGACAATCTCCGCAACTATCTTAGCAGCCATTATGTTGCTTCTCTGGGCGTCTCTCCCTCTTGATCGGGAGGTGCCCTCTCTCAGAATTAGAACGGGTGTTTCCGACATATCTAATCAGACTCTGTTTACCGGGTTGTTTTGCGTCCTAAGATAAACATATGCAGGCAGATTCTTCAGAATAACAAGAGACCGTGTCCCAGAACCTTGAGCGAATCACTGGAAAAGAGGGGCTTCGAGCGTTCAGCGGAGAGGATTATCGCCAGAGTCCCGGCATACCTTTCGAAGGCTTGGGCGAGGTACTACGATCGCCTAGCCTCGCACTTTGTTGAACAGATCGGTCGGCGACGGTTCCAAGTGATCTTAGAAGCTGGGTGCGGGAAAGGACAGCTGACAATACCCCTGCTCAGAATGCTTCCAGCAAGAGTCAAGATGATCGCCATCGATTCGTCCAGGGGACCCTACGCGGGCTGGTTCAAGGAGCTAGGTCGGGAGCTTCGAACTGCAGGATTTGAGAAACGAGTTCAAGCAATCAAATCGGACGCGAGAAGGATCAAAGACGTCGAAGATTCGAGCGTTGACATTGTAGTTTCGAACGAGTTACTATGTGACCTACCATACGATTCGAAGCTCGAAAAAGCTCTAAGGGAGTTTCATCGGATCCTCCGACCAGGCGGCTTTATGATCCACGGTGAATGGTCATCCTCCCCAGCGGCCGAACCTCAAGCGTTTCTCATCAAACACTGGCCATCATGGACTCCGGACCAGCTCTTTGCAATAATGCGAAAAAACGGCTTTCACGAGTTTAAGACAACGTATTTCGGAACTACGATCCACTTCGGATATGAGACCGCGGTTGCACAGCTTCGAACCTGGGGTGCCACGGAAACATTTCTCAAACGACATGATAAGATGCTAAAGCGAAAAGGGATTGAACTTCCATACGAGCACGTAGTACAATGCGAAAAATAGAAGAGAAATCCTCCTACCCAAAGTTCCCGCTCCATAAGGTTTCTCACGAAGAACGGATTGAACTAGCAAAGAAGATCGCCTCCCAAATCCTTGATACCTACAAGGGTGCAGTCTTGGCTATCTGCATCTACGCGTCCACTGCTAAGAGATTAGACCGTCCTTACTCAGACCTCGAAATATTCTGTGTGGCCACGGATGGTCTAGAGGTCAAAAACAAGCGGTATGTCTACGATGGTCTACTAGTCGAAATAGATTATTTCCAAGCATCAAACTTTCTCAAAGAGGCCGCCCGAGTAGGCTGGGATTGGCCACTCGGGGCAGACCAATACCGAAACCGGATCGTATTATTCGAACGCGACAACTGGCTGAAAAAACTGGAGAAGGCCATCGCGGAAAACGACACCGCAGATTTCACTGAGGAATACCGGTGGGCCATCATGTCCATGACAGAGTCCCTCGCTGCCGTCCGCAACGCGCGACTCCAAGGCGACCAGCGAGACCTCAGAACCCGAGCGTTCTATATGGCGTGGGATACTGCAAGAGTCGTGTTCTACCACAACAGAAAATACGTCCTTACAACAAGCTGGTTTTGGAAACAGCTTTTCGAGTGCCAAGAACAACCCAGAGGGTTTCGAAAACTCATCGACCTAGTAGCAGGATTCGAGAAGTCGACGAATTCAGAACTTGTCGACGCCACTGAAGAACTCTGGCGCCAAACGATGATGATGGTTCAGCCTCGCAGGATCTCCATAGAGTCGGGAAAGATTACGGTTTGAGGGAGAGCGTTGGGGATTTACTGATTTGGACATGTTAAGCGTGTAGAACCCGAAAAAAACGTGGGTATTAGATTTGATAGAGAGAAAGAAGCCTACTTCTACTTCTTGCTCTTCTTCTTTGGCTTACTAGACGTCCGAATTCACCTATTAGCGTGATAATCCGATGTCAAGTTATAAAACTATTGTATTCCGAGCTTGTAGAGCGAAATAGCCCTCATTTCAAGTCAAAATCACCGCAAATTACCATTTTCCGAACTATTTCATAATCCACAGGCAAAAGAATTCGTTTTACGGCAAATACCGTACTCCAAGAGTGAACAGAATATTTGTCGGAGCAATGTTGGAGGACTTGCAGAGATACAATGATCCGAAAAGGATTTCGAACCCAGTTGATTGCTGAGTTAGTCTCTCTTAACAGGTTGAGCTAAGGCGCCCTGCTCGAGGATGGATCCGCACAGAATGCATCGTTTCCCTTTCTCCATGTCAGCCATCAATTGGTCCCGCGGAATGCCCAGTGAGGATTCCAGCTCAACAATATCCTTTGGAAAGTCCTGAGACTCTTCACACTCGTTGCAGATCAACGCGTCACGCATCTGCCACTCTAATAGGGGAAAACGGCCTAGTTATACTCCTCTCTAACCACCCCATGAGTAACTTGTTTGTCTGCGACCTTCAAGAGAAAGAAATACCCAGTGACGCTAAAAAACGCAGAAGGGTCATGGGAGAATAACCATGGGGCCGGTAAATTTTGGAAACCCGAAGTCTGGGAAAGAGCAGTCTTAGAATTACAAAGGTTGGAGTCGGGACCGCGCCCATTGGCTCGACGCCAAAGTGGAGAATCTACTGGGGACCACAAGACGAGAAGGTAGCAATCAGAACCATCCAGACAGCAATTGACCTCGGCGTGAACTGGATAGACACTGCCCCATTCTATGGCTGGGGAAGAGCAGAGCAAATTGTCGGACAAGCGATCAAGGGACGACGCGACCAAATTCACATCTTCACGAAGTGTGGAACGTTGCCCGATGGCAAAGGAGGATGGTCGGACAACCTCAAGCCCGAAAGCATCAGAAGAGAACTTAAGGAAAGCCTCCAGCGTCTGCAAACAGACTATGTAGATCTTTACCAGTTCCATGACCCAGATCCCCGGACACCGATCGAGGAATCATGGACAGAGATGCAGCGATTAGTCGAGGAAGGCAAAGTCCGATACGGAGGATTATCGAATCATTCCACGGATCTGATCGAGAGGGCCCTCAAGGTAGGACCGGTAGTGTCCAGCCAGAACCAGTACAACCCTCTGCAGAGACGGGCGGAGCGAGAGATATTCCCCTTCTGCCTAGGGCATGAGATCGGAGTTCTCGGATGGGGGTCCCTCTCTGAGGGCGTCCTAGCCGACAATTTTGACATTGACAAGCTGGACCGGAAGGACTTTCGAAGACGACAGCTCTACGCCCAGCCAGAGAATCATGCTATGGTTCGAAAGATAAGGGATGCTTTCGGAAAAATCGCCAATGCACATGCTGGGACAATGGTGAACGCTGTCGTCGCATGGGAACTAATGCATCCGGCCCTCACAGGCGCGATAATCGGAGTTAGAAGCCAGAATGAAGCTGGTGAAATGATAGGGGGAGTCAACTGGAAATTAACACCAGACGAAATGCGTGTAATAGAGGATGCAATAGCACCCTGGGAAAGACTCAGGGTCTTCGGACGCTAGGAATGTTCTGTGATCAGGATTTTTGACAGAATCTTCGAGGCTCTTCCTAGGCATTGGACCTCGTCAGAATCAAGTTGGGACAGTAGTTTGATCAATCGTTTCTCTCGCCGGTTTCTTCCTTCATGCAAGGTTTTCGTTCCCTTTTCTGTCGGTGAGATTATGACAGACCGTCTATCATGCTTGTTTGCTTCCCTTCGGACCAGTCCTTCTTTGACGAGCGCTTCGACTATACGGCTCATAGTTGGCGGCTTAACCTGCTCTGCCTCAGCGAGCTCGTTCAATTTGAGCGGCCCGCCAAAGACAGCAACTGACAGAGCGGAGGCTTGCGCGGGTCCGATTCCCATCGCTGAATCTTCAGTTCTCACATGACGTAGCAGATGAATCGCATTGCTATGGAGGCTTCTGCCCACTTCTTCGAGGTTGAGTTCTTTTGTCAAAGCACGACGACTAGTATTATGGCATCGCCAAGCATATATATTAGCATGCCTAATGATTAGCTATGCTAAGTATGCAAACCGACGAGTTTCTTGAAGCCGTCCAGAAAGGCAATGTAACGAAAATCAATCAGCTTCTAAATACAAACCCAACCCTTGCAAAGAGCAAGGCCGAGAATGGAGTTTCGGCCATCCTTCTTGCACTCTACTACGGACATCAAAACGTCGCACGCACAATAGCCTCTAAGAAACATGAACTGGACATTTTTGAAGTGTCGGTCTTGGGAGAGCTTGCAAAAGTCAAAGCTTTGATAGGCCAAGATCCCTCACTAATCAACTCCTACTCTGCTGACGGGTTCACTCCCGTTGCCCTCGCCGCATACCTAGGCCAGAAAGACGTTACAGAGTATCTCATTCTGAAGGGCGCGAATGTGAACGCAACAGCGAGGAATGCAACCGGTTTCACCGCTTTGACCGGCGCCATTTCCAACAACCATGTGGAAATCTCCAAGATACTCGTGAAGAAAGGCGCCGATGTCAACCACCGGTACGAAGACGGGGTTTCACCTCTAATGGAGGCATCCCTAAATGGGAACATCGAACTTGTGAACTTCCTCCTAGAGAACGGAGCTGACCCTAATGCAAGGACGAAGGACGAAAAGACCTCGATGGGCTTTGCCAAAGAGAAGAATCACGCTGAGGTTGTCGAGGTGCTGAAGAGACATGGCGCTGTCTAGAAGAGTCCAGTCGAATGCCATTCCTGAGTACGATTTGGCTACGGTGTAGGCTTTCCGAAGGTCTATAACCTAGTAAAGGTGCTGGAAGAGTATCGCGGATTATAGGAGGTGTACTAGGCCGAATGAGTCGTGGTTCGTATGGTGGTCCCAGAACAATGCACAAAGTCGTCTGTTCTGACTGCGGTAAGGAGACTGAAGTTCCTTTCCAGCCAACAGAAGGTAGACCAGTTTACTGCAGGGACTGTTACCAGAAGCATCGAAGGTACTAGAAGCCCCCTCATGGGAGGCCTAGGTACCCTTCCCTCATTTTTTTATCGGACGAATTTTTTCAGCGACGAGAGTTCCTAGTGGATTTCTTAGTCCCGGCAGAATTAGGTTTCTTGCCCTCAGGGTCTCTATTGTCCCGAACCGGCGGTCGCACATTTTCTGTCGAACCCTTCTTTCTGGTTGCGTAAAGCCGGAAGAGACGGTTTAGCTGGGTTGGCAAATTCATTATAATGACGTATCTTGGTCATTGTAAGGTGTCTGTTACTGGCCCGCGCACAGCTTGACCGTATGTGCTAGTTTGCAGTGTGCAGAGGAATCTTCTCGCGCAGATAACGGAAACCGATGATGATTGCTAGTATCCCTGCCAGAACGAAGGGTACCCCGATCCATTCTTCATCAGAGGCGAAGAAGAGAGTTGAGAACCCTGCAAGAAAGAGCCCGACAAGACCGGCGGCCTCCCAAGGCTTTATCCTCTTGAGATCTTTTCGCAGTCTCTCTCCGAAACGAACGGCTAAGGCTCCGAGAACTATCAGACCAATGGCTCCAACGAAAATCTGATAGGTCAACTCGGAATAGTAGTTTCCAAATGTTAGAAGTAGGCCTACCTCGTCTCCGATGAGACCGAGCCCGAGGCCGTATACGAGTGCGTAGGCTCGGTCCAATCTTTCGGTTCTCCTCCCAACTATCGCGAGCCAACCGGTGAGCGCGACCATTCCAATTCCGTACCAGAAATGGTGAAAGTGTATCCCGCTGCCAACCACTACGCACGTGGGGCAGACTGTTGCGAATAATCGCGATCCGAAAAAGCTGACTAAGAATGCCGCAATGGCTATGAAAGCTAGTGCGTGTTTGAACGGAATTTTAATAGACTCTCTCGACATGATACGCTGTTGAACTAGAGGATTCCTTACTAGTAAGACATTGTGGACACTACCTCTTAGGGCGAACTGCTAGAAACATGCGCCCAGCTTAAATCTCAACACGATTCCAGATTGAGCACGGGATAACGAGACGATGGCTCTGCCGCTGCCGTTAGAAGTTGTGCTTGCGAACAATCTCTGGGTCATCATCTGCGGACTCCTCGTTTTCATAATGACCGTCTCGGTCGGGTTCCTCGAAGTGGGGGAGCTGGGCTCTGAGATGGAAGTTAGCCTTCTGAAGACGATGCTGATCACGGGCTCCGCCATATTCTTCATGGCCTTCATCGGTTTCAACACCGGTTTCGCCCCAACGATCAATGGGATAATTGGAAACCCCAGCTACAACGGATTCTTTCTTGGAGGATTTTCCTCCGACGCGAACCAGCTACTCACTGGAGCATGGTGGTCTACAGCCGGACAAGGTCTGACCACTGGGACCTATTTTCTTTTCGAGACAGCCTTTGCCGCTGTCACCCTAGCCCTCGTGGGCGTCGTTGTTTTGGGTAAGATGAAGTTACAGGCCTTCTTCGCTTACTCGATTGTTTACTTCATTCTGATTTGGAATCTCCCGGCAGCGTGGATCTGGAATCCCCAAGGCTGGCTTGCTCGAATTGGCATGGCCGACTTCGCAGGTGGACTAGTGGTCCATGGGGCTGCGGGAGCGGCGGGGCTTGGAATCGTTCTTCAGATCTGGCGTGAGGAACAGAGGAGGGGACGCATTGAGAGCGTTCAGGTACCGTACAAGTTGAATAGTGGGTGGCTGACCCTTTCGATTCTGCTTCTCTGGATTGGATGGTTCGGCTTCAACCCCGGCAGCGTTCTGGCATTCAACAATTCGGCAATGACTGTTGTCCTCACGACATTCCTCGCTGCGGCGTCTTCCTTCTTGTCGATCATGTACTTCAGGTATCGAATGATCAAGAAGATGCCGGATCTAATTTATGCGACTAACGGCGTTCTCATGGGACTCATCATCATAACCCCCCTTGCCGGATTCGTTAGTCCAGGTAGCGCGGTGATTCTAGGGCTGATCGGCGGACCTCTCTTCCTTGCCGGTGAGAAATGGTTCTCAAGGTTCAAGTGGTTCTCCGACCCCATCGGCCTCTTCCCAGGACACTTGCTCGGCGGGTTATTCGGCGTCCTGATGATCGCTTTCTTTTCCCAGAGAACCTTCGCGATTGCCTCTGGAAACCCTGTCGCGCCCGGAATATTTCCCATTCCTGACGGACTATTGTTCGGCGGGGGAACAGCGGCCCTCCAACAGTTGTGGATCGAGGCTTTGGGCATAGGGGCCGTGATGGCTACAGTCTTCATTCTGTCATACGTGTCCGTCTGGATCATTAGCAAGGCAATGCATGGGATCCTAAATCGAGAAGACCTCTAGCAGGTTCTCGTTTCCGCAACTATTTTTCTCTTAGCTTTTCTTTTTCTGCTGACTAATCTATGCCCCCCCGGTGGTCGATTTTCCCGCCACTCGCCCTTCGCGAAAACATACTAAACCTGTAGATTCTATTCGACATCGCTTCCGTTTCACTGCACGACATCCTTCCAGACCGAGAATCTGTCAGCCTCGAAGACAACCATCCCTCCAAGAAGGAAACTCTTCAATGCGCAGGGCCCGAATGATTGTTCGATAAGATCGGAGAGTCGCTTGTTGGTCTGCAGCTTCTTCCAAGTTGGAATAATCATCTTGAACGGATTGCCAGCCATCCTCTCGCGGATCGATAAGCGGGCCAGAACCGGCATTATATGTGAAATGTAGAAACCGATCAAGACTCTCGAAAATCCGCTGTCGGGCTTACCAATATCAACGACAGCGAGAGCACCCCCGCGCCGAGTAACACGCGCGAACTCATCTAGACTACGATCCAAATTTACTACATCCCGCAGCGAGAAACAGGTGATCACAGCTCCAATAGAACCTGACTGCAATGGAAGGTTTTCAGCAACTCCAACGATAGGACAGAACCGATGGCCGAGACGAGACCTCGCATATCTGAGCAGTCGAATCGACGGGTCCAGGCCTACAATGTTCTCGAAGCCATCCTCCAGCAACATTCTGCTGGAGACCCCAGGGCCTGCGCCAGAATCCAAAACGCATTCTCTGCGATGCGAGCGGAGAAACGCGATACCTCTCCGTCGCAACGGGCCTGCGAGCCACAAGGATATCCGCTCGCTAGTGGACTCGTAGATCGGCGACGCGTCCTCAATTGCACGGACGACGCTACTCCACTCGTCTCTACTATTGCCCAGGGAAACGTCCTCTGATTGGATGATGGAAAATCCAGTCCTTATATAGCGCTGAGACCAAAATCAATCTAGAGCACGTTGGACGACGTGCTTAGGAAGAAAATTCTCGAATGGAATCACCCCAAAACAACATGGATGTGTCGGAGAGCCTTGATCGAAGCTTCAACTTTTCAGAAGTATTCCAACTCGTCAAGAGATCCGTAAAGACCAGTATTGGCCGGCGACGCACCGGACTAATGCTGGGACTCGCTGATCTGCCCGATTACATCGGAGCATTCCATCAAATGGGGTCCAACTTCATCGTCATGAACAGAAGCCTTCTAGACCAGATAACTCGACTTGCTAAAGACAGACGCTACATCAACGCCTACGTCTTCTACACCTTACTCCACGAATATCTGCACACCCTTGGCTACGCCGATGAAGGAGATGTTCGACGCCTTACGCGCCAGATCTGCGCTAGAATACTGGGACCAGATCACCCGGCCACGAGACTTGCTGTTGACGGCCCGGCGGTCATGTTTCCGGAGATAACCTTCCAGCATCATGGGGAGTCGAGGTCTAGAAGATTGCCGAAATTCGAGATCGTCAGAGAATTCGAAAAAGAATACAAGAGCTACGTCGCTTAGGGTTCTCCAGAATCCCTCTCAAGCGTCGTTTTCTCTCCCAGGAATTTGAGGAAGCTCGCGAGCTTCCAATATGCCTCGAGAAACTCGAGCCCGCGATGCGTTATCGAATACGACGTATCCTCACTGGTGATTATTCTAACCAATCCATAGGAGGAGAGATCCGTGAGAAATCTCTTGATCCTGTCCACCGGAAGCCCCACCGCGTATGAGACTCGCGTGATCTTCGTCGGCCCTCTCCTCTTCAGAGCTTCTAGTATCTCAGAATAAATGTCGACACGAGACCGTTTCGCCACGCCCAGCCAACTCAGAGAGGTGGCTTTGGCAAATCGCCCGTCTTCACAGGAGGCTGCGCGAACTCTACGTCAGACTCTGACTCGATCTCATCACTGTACTTTACCTCGCCACTTACTCGACAGCGAGACTCGAATCGGGCGGCCTTAGCGTAGACGTTTCGAGCTCGGACCCTCTCGCCCATCTCCAAAGTGTGGGCATAGATGTCTTCAACCCGGGCGTTATCTCCAATCTTTACGCGGCCGCCAACAAGGACCCCTACTACTTCTGACCTTTGACCGAGTTGTATTGTCTTCGCCTTGGTTCCTTTTGTTGTCCGCAGGCGTCCTCCAACTTCTACTTCGTCCTCAGCGACTATCAGATCTGCTTCTATCATGCCGCCTACTTCTAACGAGGCGAGTCGTAGGCTTCCTCCAATTCGTGCTGTCCCGCCCATCTCCAGATCCCGCTTCAAGTGGAGGTTGCCAGAAACTTGTAGCATGCCTCCGATGTCCACTTCCTCTCCTTCTCCATTTCCATTAATGTCAACCATTCCCCCAACATCTATCGATTCGAAGGTCAAGTCTCCTTTGCTTTCGAATCTTCCTCCGACGTCGATAGTTCTCCCCTCTCCTCCTTGGTCTAAGACCACTGTTCCTCCGACGTCAATCTTGTCGAATTTCAAAGGTTTGGAGGATCGGAACGAGCCTCCGACATCTATTAATCGAGAAATTTCGCCACCGCCTACCTCCGCACTTCCGCCGGCGTCTAGCCTCATGCACTGAATTTTTCCGGTGACCTCGATCCGGCCACCGACGTCAATATCCTCGACATTTGCATCGCCTTCAACTCTGAATGAGCCTCCGACATCGACCTTGGACGCGTTGATTGAGCCTCCGACGTCCAGCATTCCTCCAACCTCGAAGTCGTGAGCTGCCGCAGACTTTCCAACGAATAAACGAGCATCAACCTCTACCGAACCGGCTTCGAGAGAACCTTGGACTCGCAGCTCTCCATGCTCCACTTCTATGTCGCCCGTCGACTTTAGGTCACCAGTTATCTCGACCCTGCCGTGGTCGACGGTTAGTCTGGAACAGGCGAGACTGCCTTCGAACTCCGCATCTCCATCACAGACGACTTCGCCTGAGACCTCAATGGGCGATTCTCCTTCCGCCTGTACCCTAGCTCTATCAAGGAGGTGAAGTTGGCCATCGACCTTTGCCAGCTTTACGGTAGCATTTCGGGGTACAGTAACATCGCCCATTGGACTATTCCCCCTAGCGGAGTGTCAGCCTCAACGGGTTCCTGTTGATCCAAGTTACGGTTGTCTCTATATTCTCAGGGTTCTTGCGCGTGTAACATTTCATGAGTTTTTCGCCTCTGAAAGGGAACAGTGCTGTCCGCGCTTATAATGTCCGTTCACATCTCGTAGTCACATCAAGTGATTATCGGAGATGCTCTGCCCTTTTTACCATCGCAGACAGAAGACTTCGATGAGAAGAGTTGGAATTCATTCTTGCAGGAACCGGAAATTCCCCCGCAGACTGGAAATTGATTGATGTCGCTGCGTCTGAGTCTGAGATACTTGGGTTCTGGGGTTTTGTCATGCCTGACCACTACATGGGAGGACGCAACTTCGGAGGCGACTCTACCCTTGACACATGGCTCGCTCTAACACATATTGCTCCCAGAACTGAGACGATTCGTCTCGGAACACTCGTCACGCCAATCACGCTGCGCCCGCCATCGATCCTTGCAAAGATGGTTTCAACCCTAGACAACCTCTCAGGGGGCAGGGCGATTCTCGGAGTCGGAGCCGGCTCCTCACAAACCGAGTTCGATGGATACAGTCAATGGTCCAGTTCCCGACTTCGAGTCGAGAAGACGGACGAGGCGGTAAGACTGATACTCAAACTCTGGACCGAGGACAAGGTCGACTTTCAAGGAAAATACTACAGGTCAAAAGGCGCAATCCTCGAGCCTAAGCCACAACAGAAACCGGGCCCTCCACTCTTCTTCGGAGGCGTTGGTAAAAAAATGCTGCTCATGGCAGGGCGATACGCTGACATCTGCCTGATCCCACCTTTTTCACAATTCACCTTTGGGGAGGCAAAGAAACTTGTGAACGATGAGGCCAAGCGTCATGGTCGAGACAAGGAAATATCGTTTGCCGGTGTCGCAGGAAATCTTCCACTGGCTAGCGCAGAATATGACGCGAAACATTACTTGAAAATGTGCGAACAAGCAGAGGAGCAAGGCTGGGACTACATGGTTGTTCCCTTTCGTAGAGAGAACTACATCGAGTCAATGGAGGATTTCGCCACGAACATATTGCCATCCTTTCGTTAAGTTCAACTCTGCGGACCATTTCAAGCAGCAAAACTTAACCTCGGCTTGGTTATTGTGTTGACGCGGAATGTCGCATGAGCGCCATCGATGTAGTGCTGTACGGAATCATCGCTGTAATTGCCGGAGGCCTCGTCATCTGGTTCCTGTTCTACGCGTTTTCGGGCCAGACAAAGCCGCCCTCTAACCTAACTCAAGAAACTCTCAAGAGACTGGTGGGATCAACTGGTCGCGCCACGTCCGACATTTCAGAATCTACTGGCACAGTGCTCGTGAACAGCGAAGAATACTCAGCCAAAACGTCGCAGGGGACAATACAAAAAGGGACTCAAGTGAGAGTTAAGGAAACTGACGGGTTTACGCTAATGGTCGAGAAAGCGTAGAATAGGTTTCTAGCCGCAACCGCTTGTGTTGCCGCAGTTGTTGCACTTGTAACAGGATCCTGCTCGGACCATTATCATCCCACAGTTCTCACACGCAGGCGCGTCAGACTGGTTATCGAAGCTCGCGAGAGGAGTAGCAAATTCGGGAGGCTCGAGAGGTTTCATCTCTGCGGCTGCCGGGGCCGCTGCCTTTGCACCAACGGGCTCAACAAGTTTGACCTGGGTTCCGTTCTCAAGCGTTGTCTTGGCGAGTCCGAGAGCGTCCTGTTCTTCTTTTGGAAGGAATTTCAAGCCTAGCCATCTGAAGATGTAGTCGACTACGGACTTTGCGAATCGGATATCCTGGTTGGTGGTTATGCCGGCAGGTTCGAATCGTGTGTGTGTGAACTTGTTCACAAGAACTTTCAGTGGGACGCCGTATTGCAGGGCTAGGGAGATGGAGGTTGAGAACGCGTCCATTAGTCCGGAGATCGTGCTGCCTTCTTTCGACATGACCACGAATATTTCACCGGGCGTGTTGTCGTCGTATAGTCCCACCATCAGATAGCCTTCGTTCTGCGCGATAGAGAACTTGTGGATTATCGCTTCTCTTTCTTCTGGGAGACGACGTCGGAATGGTTTGAAGACCACCTGCTCCTTCGTCTTCTCGGCTGCTTTGCTCTTATCCTGGATGGTTGTGGTTAGCGGCTGGGTTCTCTTCGAGCCATCACGGTATATGGCGATGGCTTTCAATCCCATCTTCCAAGCGGTGATGTAGGTCTCGACTATTTCGTCCACGGAGACATTGCCAGGCATGTTCACGGTCTTGGATATGGCGCCGGAAATGAAGGGTTGGACGGCGGCCATCATCTTGACATGACCCATGTAGTGTATGCTTCTCGTTCCTTTCGCAGGTTTGAACGCGCAGTCGAAAATGGCTAGGTGTTCTTGCTTGAGACCTCGAGCGCCTTCGATGGTATCGTGGTCTTCGAGATATTTGAGAATCTCAGTGGCCTCGGTCTTGGAATAGCCGAGTTTTGTTAGCGCTTCGGGGACGGTGTTGTTGACGATCTTGATTACGCCGCCTCCGACGAGCCATTTGTATTTGATCAGGGCGATGTCGGGCTCGATGCCGGTGGTATCGCAGTCCATCATGAACGCGATCGTTCCGGTCGGTGCGATGACAGATATCTGGGCGTTCTTGAATCCGAATCTCTCGCCTAACGAGAGAGCGTCATCCCAGGACTTCATTGCTGCTTTCAAGAGCTCTTCTGAGACTCCTTCGGAAGGAATCTTGTATGCGTGGGCCCGGTGCATGTCGATAACGTTGAGGAAGGGCTTCTCGTTTACAGTGTATCCCTTGAACGGACCTAACCTCTTGGCGATCCGGGCGGATGTTGCGTATGCTCTGCCGGACATCAGGGCAGATATGGCGGCGGCGTAGTTTCGGCCTTCGTCGCTATCATAAGGTAGGCCTCGCGCCATGAGCAGAGCGCCAAGGTTTGCGTAGCCAAGTCCCAGCGGACGAAAGTCGTGACTATTCTTCTCTATGGCTTGGGTAGGGTAGCCTGCGTTGCTGACGAGAATCTCCTGGGCGCTGATCACGACATCGGTTGCATGTTCGAAAGATTCGACATCGAACTCTCCATCCAGGGTTCTGAACTTCATGAGGTTCAGTGAGGCGAGGTTGCATGCGGAGTCGTCGAGAAACATGTATTCAGAGCACGGGTTGGACGCGTTGATCCGAGCCGTGTTCGGACATGGGTGCCACTTGTTGACTATCGTGTCATACTGGATTCCAGGGTCGCCGCAGATGTAAGCGGCCTCGGCCATTTCTCTCATCAGGTTCCGTGCCTTGTAGACATCCGCTACCTGGTGATTTGTGATGTATCGGGTCTTCCACTCCTTGTCCTCCGTCACCGCGTGCATGAACTCGTCTGTGACACGAACACTGTGGTTGGCATTCTGGAAGAAGATAGAGCTGTAAGCTTCTCCGTCAACGGCGCCGTCGTAGCCAGCGTCGATTAGAGCCCAAGCCTTCTTCTCCTCTTTCGCCTTAGACCAGATGAATTCCTCAATGTCGGGATGGTCGACGTTGAGAATGACCATCTTTGCGGCTCGACGGGTTCGTCCACCGGATTTTATGACGCCTGCGAACGCGTCAAAGCCCTTCATGAATGAGACGGGGCCACTTGCCTTTCCACCTGTTGACAGGTGTTCTTTTGATGATCGGAGGGATGAGAGGTTTGATCCTGTTCCGGATCCGTACTTGAATAGCATGCCTTCTGTCTGGGCGAGCTGCATTATCGATCGCATATCGTCCTGAACAGAATTGATGAAGCATGCAGAGCATTGCGGACGGTCTTCGACTCCTACGTTGAACCATACGGGGCTGTTGAAGGCAGCCATCTGGTGGAGGAGGATGTGTGTGAGTTCTGACTCGAAATTATCGGCTTCCTCTTCGTCTAGGAAGTAGTTTCCTTTTCGGCCCCAGCGGGCGATTGTTCCCGCGACACGGCCTATGAGTTGTTTGACGCTACTTTCTCTGCCAGGGGTTCCGAGTCTGCCTCGGAAATATTTCGAGGCGACAATGTTTGTGGCGGTCTGGGACCAGAATGAGGGAACTTCGACGCCCTTTTGCTCGAAGATCACCTGTCCTTTGTGGTCTGTTATGACTGCGTCCCTGATCTCCCATTTTACAGCGTCGTATGGGTGGACTCCTGGCTTTGTATAGGACCTTTGATATCGGAATTCCCCTTGGGGAACCTTCGGTATTTGTTGGATTTCCATTGTTCTTACCTAACTCCTCTACTTCTTCTTCCCCGTGTTTCGGAGCGAGAACTGCAGGAGTAGCTTACCACCATCGTGGCCGCTAATTAAAGAGATTTGTACAGAATCGTATAAACTTGTAGTGTAACTAGGAAAAACTTCCCGGCGTATATGCACATTAGAGTGCAATGGTTTCTGAAACATCTACTCTTTCAAACCGACCAGGACACCGTCGCGGAGTGGAACGATTACTGTCGACAGTCCTGGGTAGCGGGATACTTCCTTGTTGAACTTGATCATCGTCTGGGTCAGCTCTGACTTGCCACCTTTAGCAACGTCGCCACCCCACAATGTGTTGTCAGCGACGAATAATCCGCCTCTCCGGAGCCTTATCACGCTCAACTTGAACGCGTCCAAGTAGATGTCCTTGTCAGAATCAAGGAAGACCAGATCATATTCATCTTTGAGAGTCGGTAGAATCTGTAGAGCGTCTCCTTTGAGGACCTTGATGAATTTCTGGAGCTTGGCCTCGGCAATGTTCTTCTCAGCTATCTTGACACGTTCGGGATCTTTGTCGATGGTTGTGACGGATCCGTTGAGTGGTGCGACTGCTCGTCCGAGCCATATTCCTGAGTAGCCGATGGCTGTTCCTATTTCGAGGACTTTCTTGCTCTGGCTGCTGCGAGCGAGGTTGTAGAGGAGCCGGCCGACCAAGGGTCCGATGATAGGGACTGCTCCTGACTCTGCTTCCTCCTCCATCTTCTGAAGAAGGAGATCTCTTGGTTGGGCGATGCGGTACAGGTAATCGTCGATATAGTCGTATGTTATGGCCAAAACTCGGATCGGAGACGAGCCTCGCGGCGGGATAAATAATCCTTTAGAAATTGGAATACTGCTCAGACGACATTCTGGGTTATGTTGTATGATTGTGTTGAGGAATGATCTACGAGTGATCCAATGGTGAGAATTTCGTAGAGCTGATAGCTTATCATGAATCTGAGCTGATGGTTGGCTGAGGTTTTGAAGTTGAAGAGGGTCGTAGCTTGGACAGCGTCTGGAAAATTGCCCGTTGGCGCCCAGCTTGAGGTGGAACCGTCGTAGTTGTCTTGGATTTTGAGAGAGGTGAGCTTCACGGTGAAACCGCGCATGTACGAGGGAAGAGCAGTTTCGTTCGCCTTGCTGACGATTATCGAGTATGAGGTCGGGAGCGTGGTTCGAGGATAGGTCAGATTGGCGATGGAGACGATCAGGAAGACTTTGCCGTAGCCGGAAACTTCGAGTTGCACCCAGCCTCCGCGGTTGGCGTATTGTGTTGAGGAGAGGTATTTCGTGCCGACTGACGGTATGAGTGCGGGGCTTGTGAACTGCCAGACGGCAACAATGATTATGATGATCAGGAGGAGCGAGGTGAGAACTTTTCCTCTCGGGCCCATGAACGGTTGAGATTCTGGTTGAGTTGGTAATGGTTCACTTGCATGTTACTGCATGAAAATTCGCACAGTTACACTAGGGTTAGTAGGATACGGGAGGAGGTTGTCATTCCGGAGCCTCTAAGACATTGCCTGGCGGACCCCGACCGATGCTACTCTGGTACGTCTGGATGCATATTGTGGATGGGGCCTGGCACAAGCTGGACGAGAT
The DNA here is from genome assembly GCA_035935655.1 of Candidatus Bathyarchaeia archaeon. Taxonomy (NCBI): domain Archaea; kingdom Thermoproteati; phylum Candidatus Bathyarchaeota; class Bathyarchaeia (SeqCode); species Bathyarchaeia archaeon. The sequence goes on along the minus strand of DASYWW010000046.1, from coordinate 165,302 downwards.
ATCCAAACAGTTGAGGATTCCGGGAAACGCTGTGTCCTGGGCGGCGAAGTTCCTAAGCGATCATGGCATGGCTGAGATGGGTTTCGAAGAGGACGAGATACGACTCCAAAAGACCCATCCGAGGCTAGAGGACGTGGTAAAAACGTTGACGGGAACGCATAAGACTGACAAGGCTCCAGGTTCGGACCTGCCTTCGTCTGTCTTCTGACGATATGGGGTATGTCGTGAAGTCTTATTATCGCATGAAATCTTCTTGCTGAGTCATCTGGGCGCTGCGCGGTCGATCGCTATCGTGAAACTATTGCCACGGTGACTCGAGGATATTTCTCAAGGTCGGAGTCCGGAACAGCAGGCTATCTCTGACTCAGACCGATCATGTAGTTGATCGGATTAGGCAAAAGAATCCAGGTTTGAAGATCGATCGGAAGATCATTGAGAGTTCTAGTGACAGGGATTCGAGGAGGTCGTTGTTCTTTCTAGAACTGAAGGGATCGTTCGACAGGGAGGTTGACGAAGCGGTCTCGGAGGGGAGAATCGACTTCGCAGTCCACAACATGAAGGACGTCCCTGTCAGCTACAGGAATACTCGACTTGTAATCGCGTGTGTTCCGGAGAGAGGATCGCCAGCTGAGGTGCTCGTTAGCGATACGGACATGCAGTTGAAGGATCTGCCAAAGGGATCGAGGATTGGAACGAGTAGTCCGATCAGAGTTGCCCAGCTTAGACGAGCTAGGCCTGATGTGAAGCCTGAGCCACTGTTCGGAAACGTCGAGACAAGAATTGAGAGAATGGACAGGGGCGAGTTCGATGCGGTCATACTCGCTGAGGCTGGGCTAGCAAGGCTAGGTATGGCTGAGAGAATTTCAGAACGATTGTCAATCGACGATTTCATTCCGGCACCTGGTCAGGGAGCATTGGCGATTGTTGCACGCCGGGACAATCTGAAAGTTATCGAGACACTAATGAGCATAGAGGATCCGGCGACCAGGGCTGAGATAAACGCGGAAAGAGAACTCGTACGGAGTCTTGAGGAGACCAGCAAAGTTCCCGTGGCGGGGCTGGCGGAGGCAAGGGGAGACCGAATTCAGATAAGAGCGTGCATTCTCTCAGTTGACGGAAAAGAAAGAGTGTTCGCTCAGAGGACAGGGCTCACGGCTGACGGCCTAAAGCTCGCCCATGAGATGCGAGAGGAACTTGTCGCGAACGGTGCAAGCAGGATCGAGGAGACTTGGAGAAACGCGCACCGTTAAGGGAACAGACGAGTAGAAGATGAATGTAGAATGCCTGCTAAGCGACCTGGGTAAGTCCGGTTTCGGGGGAACCGCTCTTGAGTCTTGAGACCCTCTCGTTAATACCCTCCCTTTTTCCTAGAGGATCTCCTGTCTGGAAGGGATAATGGGCGAGACAGGCTGATCATGGCGGGATACTAGCTTGGATGGCTAGTGAGTTAACCTGCTCTATTCAGCGATTCACGAATGATTTCTAGACGAGACATGAGGGATGCTTCAGATCGCAAATCAGGGCTGAAAATGGGCGATTTTTGGGTATGGCTGGATATTATTTGGGAGAGTTAGGCATCTCCAGAGTTCAAGGGGGAGCATTTTCGTGACACATAATGATGTCCTTCTGCCGATATTCTTACGCGAGTTTAAACTCTGAACCTATTATCCTGGTCAAGGTCGTTTGTTGATTGCTGTATAGACTCCTCGGTAAGACAGGCGAGTCTATTCCGATTGTCGGGCAAGGGACCTGGGGAATGGGCGGAGAGATGGGTCCCAACTCTGCCACAGACAAGGCCTCGGTTGAAGCTATCAGGCTCGGACTTCAACTTGGAATGAATCTCATCGATACTGCGGAGATGTATGGTGCGGGCCACAGCGAGGAGGTTGTGGCTCAAGCGCTCGAGGGACGCCGCGAACAGGTCTTCCTCGCCTCCAAGGTTTCTCCACGCCACTTCGCATACGATGACGTTCTATATTCTGCCCGGATGAGCTTGAAGAGGCTAAACCGAAAACAGATGGACCTCTACCAGCTGCACTGGCCGAACCCGAAGATTCCCATCGCCGAGACAATGCGGGCAATGGAGAAGCTCGTGAACGATGGTCTAATCCGGTTTATCGGAGTAAGCAATTTCTCCATTGAACAGTTGAGGGAGGCGCAAGAGTCTCTCTCGCATGAGAAGATAGTTTCCAACCAGATCGAATACAGCCTAGTCGACAGAAGCCCTGAAAGCGGACTCCTCGATCATTGTCAAAAGGAAAGCGTGACCGTCATCGCGTACAGCCCGCTGGGTCAAGGAAAGATTCCGAGGGGAAAGGGCCCAGCATTCAAAGTCCTCGATGAAATCGCAACGAGGCATAGTCGATCCCGAAACCAAGTCGCCCTAGCCTGGGTCTTACAGCATGATAATGTCGTAGCGATACCGAAGGCATCCGACAATGGCCACGTACGAGAAAACGCAAATGTCGCGGACTGGAAACTCCCCAGCGAAGAGCAAACTAGACTGAATGTCGCGTTCTCTTAATCGGAGCTTCAACGATTAGTCCACTGTTGGAACTTCCTATGCTGGACCGGAAAGGATTCGCTTTCGGATCCAATGCGTCTACCCCTAAGTAGGAGTAGTATGCAAATGGCCAGGGCGGCTATGGCGGTAAAGAGGGCAGTGGCTTCAAGGAGAAGTGGGATTAGGAACTGTGTTAGAAAAGGGGGAGAAGGACCTACTCCGAACTGTCTTTGGTCTAGAACACTCGTGAATCCAGGCTCGGAGGCATTAACCGTGATCGAAAGCGTTTCTGAGTGAAACGCGTCAAACTGGTGAGGGGTCCCATAACTTTCGGAATTTGTGAACTCATTCGTCAAAGGGACCAACGATGGATCGCTGGAGGAGATCGTGACGGAGGCGTTGTAAACAAGATCGTTGCCCGCTTCTATCGATAGCGAGAAAACATTTCTTTGACCTCCAGGTATCGCAATCTCTTGGAAACCCTCGTAGACGACCAGCTGGGGATTCCCGGCCGGAAGGAATAGGAAGAAAGCATCGTTACCTCCCGCATAATTCTGAGTTCCAGCGGGGGTGGAAAGGCTTCCCTGAACGGGGACGAGAGTGTAGGTGGCGTTGCTTACTAGACCCATCGGCACGCCGAACCCGAATGTCGGTGTTCCTATGGGGAAATTTGATGTCCCGATGGTGTAGTGGAGGCCATGATCCACGATGCCGCTTATCACAACTCCTCCGGATGGATTCAGAGCTATTGCCCGGCCGCCAGCATTTCCATGGCCTCCCCATATCTTCTGAGACACGATCGCCCCGGTTGAATCAAGTTCTAGAATGAACATGCAAGCACACGTGTCCGATGGTATGCTTGAGAACGCTACGGTAGCTGAGCCGGTCGCGAAGACGTTCCCGGAAGAGTTCGTAACGACCCCATATCCGAGGAATTGGGCTCCAACATTCGCGGGAAAGTTGGATCTGCCCCCACTCCAAGTCCTCTGCCACACGAGATCACCGGATGGAGAAATTTTCAGGATGAACGCATCCTGGTTAGCGGCTCCCAAGGGAGTGTTATGGTAGCCGGTTACGTAGACATTGCCGAGAAGATCAGAGGATATTCCTTGCCCGGTATCACCGTTGACGCCCCACACTCTCTGCCAGACAAGTTTCCCGGACGGGTCAAACTTGAGCACTAGAGCGCCCTGGTTACCAGACCCTGTGTCGTTGATCCTTCCAGTTACCAGCGCATTTCCTCCATGGTCTGTCGCAACCGCATAGGCTCGGACGTCCATCTCTCGCCAGGATCTCTGCCATATGATCGGCCCTGAAGGGTCGATCTTCAAGAGGACAACCGAGCCGAATGTGTACCCTGTTACAAGGGCGTTTCCAAGGGGATCTACGGCCACGCGGCCATCGAGAAGACCGTCGAGCAGTTCTTGCCAAACGAGGTTGCCGTTCCCATCTATCTTCACAAGAAAAACATGGTTCGAATTATCTAGGAAAGCCGTGTACCCAGCCACGTACGCGTTTCCTGCGTAGTCAGCAGCCAGGTTTCCAGGCCAAGCAAATCCAGGGCCGCTCCAGGTTCGTTGCCAGACGAGATTTCCTCCTGAATCGATCTTCAGGATGAACGTGCGGTTATTTCCGAAGATCTCTGTCTGACCTGAAACTAGAAAATTCCCTTGACCCACGGGCGTGATGCTGGTCGCAAAGTCTTGCTGTGAGCCTCCCCAGAGCCTCTCGAACAGGTAGGGGACCTGCTGGGGTGTAGCGTGTGCTGACGATGAGATGAGCAACAGAGGGATGAGCGAGAGGGCGAGAAACTGTTTCAGAAGCACTCCCGATCATCTAGGATGGCGTAAGTATAAGGGAATCGGAGGACTCTCAGCTTGGACGATCCGAAGAGGCCGTTTCTCTATTCCGTGTGCTGAGGTATTGTCTTGAGCGAACGGACAGGGGAAAATAGAACCCAGAGAAACGCCAACGAGCCCCCGAGTATGGCTATCCCAATCGCGGTCCGTAGTCCCAGAAATTCTCCCAGTAGTCCACCAGCAATCGCCCCTAGAGGTATTGTTCCCCAGACCAAGAACCGCATTGTCGCGTTCATCCGTCCTTGGAGACGAAGTGGAACGATTGCCTGTCTCAAGCTGACCTGGTTGACGTTGTATACGATAGTCCCGATGAAGCTGACGAACTGACCTCCCATGATGGCTAGCATGCTCCAGTTGACCCCAAATCCTCCTATGGTAAGGAGGGGAGAGGCGGTAAGAGAGCCAGACAGGTAGTAAGGAATGGCGCCAAGTCCAGCAATGAGGATGCTCACGAGTATGGCGGGTCCAACTCCAATACTCTTAGCCACCCGAGTAGAGACCGCCACGCCGACAAGAGCGCCTACGCTTGCCACGCTGAAGATAATTCCGGCAGTGACTCCCGCCAGATTCTCAGAAACTCCAAGTCCAGCGGGGCTAGGCTCGATGAGGTAGAGCAGAAAGAGCGTGCCCAGCGCGGTTCCGAAGAAATTGGAAGTTCCTGTACAACCTGCGATCATCCGAAGCATTCTGTTGCCGAAAACCACATGGAGCCCTTCTCGGATATCAGCGAGTACCGAAGGCCTCACGATTTCAGTGTCGATCACCTCTTCATGACCTATCCGTCCTAGCGAAAGTGCGGACGCGAAGAACGAGGCAGCGTCAACGGCAATAGCGATGGGCGCGGTGATTATACTGATGACAATTCCCGCTATCGTAGGTCCCGCAACCTGGGCGGTGGAGGCGCTCGCTTGTAGGTTGCGATTTCCTTCGACCAGCTGGTCCCTGCGTACGAGAGAGGGCAGGTATGATTGGTATGTGATGTCGAAGAAGACCTGTAGGAACCCGACGCAGAAACTGATCGCGTAGAGAAATGGAAGGCCAAGTTTGGTTATGATTCCTAAGGCGGCGGTGACTGGAATCAGAGCAAGTATTGTGCCCCGGAGAATGTTGGATGTGACCATAATGCGCTGTTTGCGATGCCGGTCGATCCAGACCCCTGCTATCAGCCCGAAGAGCAGCCACGGAACGGAGCCCGCGAAGTTGAGTACTCCGACCTCTACGGACTTTGCGCCCAGAATGATGATGGCTGTTAGAGGAAGGGCTAGCCCGGTGAACTGGCTGCCAAACTGGGAGATGGTCTCAGAGGTCCAGAGCTTCAGGAAATCGGAATTCTGCCAGAGCGTCTCTCTCTCGACCGTCGTCTCCATGCCGAGCTAAGATCTAATTCCGGTTCTTAAGGGTCGCTCACTTCACGTGGTTACAATTGACAGTCACGTGCAGTGACGAATAGACATTTTACGATTCTGAAAAACAGACCTGAGAAAATCAGAAATTATTCGCTGGCTTATCAGGCTGCATTATAGACGAGGATTACTGGCTTTCCTTCGAACTTGTAGCTGCTGTCGATCCACGCCTTGTGGCGCCCATACCTCTTCAGTGTAGATTCTGTATGAGTCTTGTCTCCGTCTAGCCTGTAGCCTGTCCATGTTCCGTCCTGGCTGGAATATTCCGGTGGTAGATCCGCGCAATTGTGTACGATGAAGGACAGAAGGTAGGTGTTTGACGGCGTCTCCATGTTACAGACTTTGCCCGAGAATTTCTCTCGCTCGATCTTGTTTATCTTGACCCAGAATCCGTTATCCGTCTTTACAACGTGACTTTCCTTGTTTGAATACTTGCTGCCGTCTTGATGGAATCGAATCTCGTATGAGGGCTTCGCGTTGACCTTTCGCCCTTGGATCATCCCTCGCTCCTTTCTGTCATCCTCGTAAATGGCCGGCAGAATGCCGAGCCGAGAACCCATGAGCAGCGCTTGGTACGCGGCCGTCTTGGATGACGTTGTGAGTCTCCACGTGTTTCCACGTTTGAACCCGTCTCCTTTTAGCCATCCTTCGAGGAAGGGTTGAGGATCTTTTTGTTCAAGAATCCACGATGGGATCTTCTTCCTGACCGCTCTGCTGCCAAACTCTTTCCTCATGAAATCCGCAAAAGATGGTTTGGAAAAGCGTACGAGAAGACCGGTTCTGTGACGGTTGATCGTGCCTTTGACGTTCCAGTGTTTTTCTGCCATCCGAAGGATGTGTTCGGCAAGTTGCCGTTCTGTGCGTCCGAGTGCGAAGTATACCTGGTTGCCAGTGGGGTATCCTTCAGCCATGTACAGCCCTAGAAGATAGAGGAGCTCAGGATCGCCTTCTCGATTCCCTCTGAATCGTGGGAAGAAGACCCAATCATTCTCTGTTAGCTCTCCGGCGGACTTCCAAGTCTTCTTGAGCGATGGTCTCGATTGACGATCGTACCACTTCGATTTTTGCGGATTTGACTCGCAGGCTAAGACAGGATGTTCCGGAGTCAACCTCGTTTCCGGAAGAAGGAATGGCTTTACGACAACAAGATCGCCGGCATAGTCTCTCTCAAAGTATCGAGATGGAAGCTCATAGTTTCCATTCGCCGATACTATCGAGTCTAGGTGCTCGCCCATCGATTCTAATCCGGGGTTAGTGAACACTGAGTCTCCCTTTGGCACGCACCAGAAGGAGTACCCTTTGTCTTTGTATTTTTCGTAGATGTCTTTGAAGCTGCCGTAGTCTTGGGTGTTGATCCAGCGGTAGTAGTGGTACTTGTATCGTACCCGGATCTTGAACTTACTCGGATGGTTCTTTGAGCGTTTTTTTCTTCTCTTTCTTGATTCCAATGCCGTTGTTTGGCTCAGGGTGGCTCACCAGCTGTTTTTCCCATTCGTGAGCGAGCCGGATGAACACGTCCTTGCTGGGACACTTCAGGCGCTTGCTGTGGTACTGGACAAACCGGATGAAACTGTCGATATCATTGTCTTCTTCGAAGTCAACGGTCAATATGTAGCGCGTGGCCGTTTCTCCTCTTTTACTATCCGTCTCGCCGGATAACCAACGTATAGTGGAAGAAGGTTAAGCGAATCGAAACCGGGGGACGGTCTCCATAGTACTATCGAATTACCTGTCTCCGGGAGACATTGCGAAGGTTCGATGGACTCCAAATGTTCTGGAATACGATTTTGCTTCGTCTCTGGTAATAGCCGACTAGTCTTTTTTCACAACTGTGATTTCTATGACTCGCCTGGTTTTGAAGCCTAGCTTCTCATAGACACGTATTGCTCCAGCATTCTCGGTGCGGACATGAAGAAAAGGAATCTCACCTCTTGCTGTGATCTTTTGGATGAGCGCAGAAACAAGTGAACTGGCGTATCCACGACCCCGGTATTCGGGGTGGGTGCAGACAGCGCTGATCTCGGTATGTCCGAGAGGTCGGAGTCGTTCCCCTGCCATTGCTACTAGTTGGCCTGCTTCGCGGATTCCGAGGTATGATCCTAGTTCGGGTGTTCGTTTGAAGAATGGGCCGGGCTTGGTCAGCTCGACTAGCGAGAGCATCTCATCAACCTGCGAAATGCTCAGCTCCTCGATGCTATGTTTGACAGGCGAGGGCACTGAGCCATTCCATACCATCTGTGCAGAATTCACCTTGAAAACAACGGTCCAGCCAGAGGGAAGATCAGGCATAGTGGATAGAGGGAATGCGGCGGTTTCTCCGGGACCGAGCAATTGTGCAAGGGACTGATATGACTCTGAGGTTTGATCGCGTGTCGCGGCAAACGGCGCGACATCAACTGGGTAACGTTTGGCTAGCCTATCTCCTTCTGCGAACGACCTGTGAGTCGTAGAGAGGGCGCTCCATACAGGATTATCCAAGAGGCTCGATCGGTCTTGCCCCACGATCAAGCAGCTGTCAACAAGAGTCTCTGCCATATCTCGGAGAAAAGAATATGCTATCGATAATCGAAAGACAGTAGAATGAGGGTCTGAAGCGCGGTTCCTGATGTTCTCTTAGTCATTGCTCCCTGAGAGTTTTCTCTTTCGAGAAACCATCACGGTCACAATTGAGAGTCCGATTATCACTTGCAGCCACCACAGAGACCTTAACGAGGATAATGCGGAGGATGCCTTGTCGAGAGCCGTGAAGCTGTTCGTGGTTGATCCGGGCGAGGAATGATTGTCATTTGTCGTGGTGTTGTTGCCTGGTGAAGGCTCTTCGGGCTGTGGTCGGTAGTCTCCAACCATTATGACCGCCTGGTAAACATGAGATATTGTCCCGCTCGTTGCAGAGATTGCCACAATGTAATTGCCGACCGGGGTTGTTCTGACTGTCGAGACAACGGTGTAGTAGCTCACCGTGGTATCTGCTATGAGATTGATGCTGCTTGGCCGAAAAGATATCGCGGGAGCGTTAGGAACGTTCGGCGCGATTGTGGCTGACATGTGCACCTGGCCGTTGAAGCCGCCAATGCTGACGATCTGTTCCGGTATTGCGATGTTCCATGATTGAAGGGTGGAGTATGATCCCCAGGTTCTTGTGACAAAGTCTGGACCTGAGATCGGTGACACTGTGATCGGTATCGGGAGGGAGTGCGTCACGGAACCAATCGTTGCATTGACGATCAGGGTGTAGTCGCCCGTGGTGCTTCCGGGAGTTAGTTGGAGGTCCGTGCTCAAACTGCTATCAGGGCTCAGCGTCATCCCCGTCGAGAAGCCCGCTCCAACAAGCCCCGTGTCAGGTCCAACCACAGTTGCAAGGTGGATTGTGCCTGTAAAACCGTTCAAGCTCGTAAAGGTGAGCATTGTCTCAGCCCAGTATCCTAACGGTATGCTGACCTTGCCTGGGTTAGCGAACATGGTGAAGTCAGGGCTCGTTGCCAGAACTGGTCTAGTGAAACTAACAGTCCCGACGACCATGAGCGTCAACTGTGTGAGAACGATCGTTCTGGAGACGAGATGTCTTCGGAAGCTCCTCTACCTCCCCTAACAGACAAGAAACAGGGGTACAGGACACTTAAGCGCGATGTACACAAGTGGACAGGAGCATGAGTTCTCAACTCATGAAGAACAGTTCTCTATCTCGCCCCGATCCTAAGAGGAGGTCTTGGGAACTGTCGCAACGGGGTTGCCGCAACTCGGGCAGAAGGCAGAGTTTTGGTAGAGCAGAGTACCGCACTTGATACACATCCTTGTAGGTCTCATGTCAGATGATGTCTGCGTAGCAACGTTCTGACCGACACGATTTCCGGCCAACAACTGGTCGGTAATGTGTGCGCTTGCCATGAAGCTCCCTCCCACAGTGAGCATCCCGAGCCCGAAGATCGTTAGCGTAATGAGGATAGGCATGGCCAACATGCTGTTGCTGAGTCGCGTAAGATCAGCGGCTGTCCCAGTCGTTCCCGCCACCGAAATTGTTTGAAAAAGCTGATAGAAGTACGCCCCTCCTAACGCGACGAAGAGTGCGCCAAGCGCTATAATCAGGAGACCGAGAGTGTCCATAGATCTTGGAGTCAATGACGCTTCACGATCGGGTCATGGAATACCGCCCCCCAGGGTGCTCCCTCCTCATGAGCGATATGTTACCGATGTCAGATTAAGGACGGGGCTTAGCGCTTCACTAAATGGCGTTGTCTCGATAATATGCAGTCTAGCTTTGCCTAAGTTGAAGATGAACCTGTCCGTGTCTTGGAGCGTAGAAAAGGGAGGAGAAGGGCTTAGCTAGCCCTTTTTGTTTTTCAGCCAGACTAGTCAGTTATGGCGTCGGTGACGACGGCGAAGTTTCTCTGGTTGTCGTTTGGAGCCTTAGCGTTGAGGTCGTTTTGTCCTCTCTGAATCTGATTGGGGTCGATTAGGACCAGTAGTATTCCGCACGAGACATACTGGCGTCCCGGTGGGCATGGTGGGTTGGCCCCTCCACATGGTGAGCCGTTCGCTAGTATTCCTGTTTGTCCTGTGTAGAAGTTGGCGGATACGGTGTTTCCGCGAATTACTCCGATCGCGTCTCTCGCATACTCGATGCCGTTCTGGGCAATGAAGTCTACACGTCCAAGTCCCGTGACGATGTTGTTAGTCGTAGTTACGTTGCTATTGTGATTGGCTTCGATTCCCCCCTTCTGATAGGCGTATACGTTGCTGGAGTCTATGGTGCCCGTTGCGGTGGGTCCGCCCGCTCCGCTGTCGTAGATAATTCCGATGCCAGTCTGGACTCCGTTCGGTTGGAATGCGCCGAGCGTTGTGTGGGCGCCAATGTTGTAGATTATCGCTGACGAAATTGAGACCGTTATTGCAGATGGTACTAGTCCTCCTGAGTCGACGAAGATGCCGTACTGGTTCGCGTCATGAACGGTCAATCCGGAGACGCTAATGCTGCTGGTGATGTAATCGCCGATATCACAATTGGTTGCGTCGATTGTTCCGGTAGTCTAATCCATTGCAGCGGTTGTGAGCGGGCCCCTGCTTGTAGAGACAGGAACACAGGCTAGTGTTGCTCTGACGCCTAAAGCCATGACCGCGAGGGCAGAGACGGAAAGTAGGAGTAAGACGCTGGCTATCTTGATTGTCTTGTCATTGACCATTTTTTTCTTCAAAACACCGGTTGACAGATATGGGAAGATAAGGAAAGTCTCTAGCGTCGAGAATTTCGAAACTAGATAATATCGAAACTCGATATTTTCGAACACCGATGTAGAACATGGATTGTCGGGGGATGCCAGGAGTTTAAGACTCATACTTTGATATCGTAATTCTTCTGGACAACCGCTTGGTTCAAGTCAGGCCAAAACCCATGGGTCCAAACCCAAGTTTACCAATGTTAACCGGTACAGCTCTCATCAGTGCTTCGCAGTGAGCCGTCGGGTCGTCCTAGGATCCGGGACTGGGTTCCGGCAGGAGGATAAATCGGCATAGCTTGTCGCCTTTAGCTCTACAGTCTACCTCCCTTCCTCTAACATCTCTCGCGATCAACTGGGAGAATATTCCTTCAAGGTAGCTCAGAGTGAAGATACACGCGGGCCTCGGGGAACTAGCAACGGGCTCTGATTCGAAGCTGTTAGCGATGGACACACTTGCTTGTCCGGATTCTAGGTTCAACTCGTCGACCTGAATCTTTCCGAAGCCCATGTTTGTCTCTTCCACCGCTACTCGTACGAATTCTGGCATGGCCTGAGGAGTCTTCAATCCGAGGGCCTGGGCCTTCGACAAGAGAGCCTTGCCTTCCTCGGTTCCCACGCGGCGGCCCGCTATTCCGAGGATAATGTTCGCTGAGTTGCCGCTGATACGCATCATTTCTTTGCGCATCAAAGAGAAGGCGTCCCTGCGGAGCATAACGACCTTCTGCCCAAAATACTCGACTTCACCGATTTCATCCTTGAATCTGATGGAGTTTAACGAACCAACCAGCCGACGAATACCATTGGCCGCGAAACGATCTGTTGACCCGGACATGGTGATTCTCCTAGCTGAACTGCTCCACTTGTCTCGCTAGCTCCTGAAACTTAGCTGTCATCGAGTGTCTTCGCTCGGATAGGATGAACACTGATCTGCTTAGAGACCTTTGAACCTCGTCGGAGAATGGGAGCCAGCCTACTACAGGTACGTTGAACTGGTCTCCGATGCCGTTTGCCAGCTTCGATGCTTGGAAGCTTTTCAAGCCTGCAGGTATCATGTTGACAATCAGATGGGTGGATTTTCCTAGGTTACTGGCAACCTTGACCAGTACGCCGGTTCCGAATATGTCCTGGTGGTCGAGTCTTGAGACGATGAGTAGATGATTACAAACGCCCATTGCGAGAAGTGTGTCGTTCTCCAGTCCAGGGTGAGTGTCGATGAGAAGATAGTCAAGCTCGAACTGGTCCTGGAGTTTTGAGACAGCTTTCGAGAAGGATTCGACTTCGAACCCTGTTCGAAGAGTCTTCAACATTTCCTCGATTTTTGTGCTGGCCGGGCTGAAGTAGAGCTTCCCCTGGCCCTTGAGGCCGAGCCGATCGTTCATCGGCACTGCGGCTTCTTCCGCTCGGGCCTTGTCCAGTAGAACGTCGTTGAGGGTGTGCGGGATCTGTTCGGGGTCTACGTTGAAGAGAACATGCAATCCCGGCCCTTCGAGATCCATGTCCATTACGCCGACATTTTTTCCATGCGAGACGAGTGCGACCGCTAGGTTTGCGGTTATGGTAGTTTTCCCTGTTCCGCCCTTGAACGAGTGGACGGCGATGCTCCTAACCATGCTTCTCTCCTTCCAGAGGGTCTTTGTTCTTCGCGAGCTGTTCCTGAATTGACTTGAAGAAGTCCTGGTCCATGAATCGTGAGGCTTCGACGTCAACTGCCTCCATGTCAACCTGCAGATGTGGTGGGAGCATTCTTTTTCGTCTCAGAAATACGAAACCGATCAGCGCGCTTGCCGCGATCATTGTTATGACTGTGAGGAACCAGAGGCTTGCGAGCTGATTCTCCGGGGGTGGCCGGGGAGCAGGCGCGGGAGGAGGGATGACGTAGAGAGAGGTTGAGCCCTGGCCGTTGTTTCCGTAGGGATCGATGGCGGTGACCTGTAGGGTCCATGCTCCTTCTGGATCAGTGCTCTGAACGGTGTAGTTTCCTGTCCATTTGCCTCGCACCTGGTCGTAGAGCAGCTTTATCGGGGTTCCAATTTCGGTCCCTGAGAGGGAGAATTGACCAGTGACGTTTCCTCGGATGAAGTTTGATCCGTCAGGCTGAGTGACCGAGGTCGAGACTGATAGAGAGTTAGCTGAATTGGCTGCGGCAATGGGGGAGAGGTCTAGGCTCGCGGGGAGAATGATGAACCATTGTGAGTCAGGAGGGTTCTTGGCGCCTGTAGTCGCCCCGTTGAGGGAGACTGTGTAGTTGCCGGTCAGTGTTCTGGCGGTCGTTAGCCAGCTTGTGATGACGTTGCCGCTCGCGTCTGCCGGGACACGAATGGGGTATCCGGGAGCGGCGATTCCTCCTTTGGTTATGTAGAGCGTTACTGTCTCACTGGCTTTGTATCCGGTGGCTTTGATGGAGACCAGTTGTGTACGCTGGTAGAGAAGTTTGTCCGTGATCCCTATTCCGAATTGTCCAGTTCCTAGGAGTGAAATGGTAGGCGCTGTCTGGAAGATGGCTACTGAATATTGGCCGACGTAGGTGATTCCCGCTCCCACCCCGAAGTCGCGAGGGTAGACCTCGTTGAGAGTATAGTTGCCTGAGGGCGAAGCGACACTTGTCGTGGCTATGGTATAGTTCTTCCCTGAAGGATCACTGACAGCCCAATAGTCGCTGTAGCTCTGCCCTCCAACAACGCCTCTGACGGTTAAGACTAGGGTCACCCCTGACGAGCTGCCCTCCTGCGTTCTGGTTGGATTGATCGCCAAGGTTGCAGCCGCATGTGCGGGTAAGAGCTGGCTTACTGCAGAAAGGACTAGGAGCAAGACGGCTAGGATGGCTGGGATCCTCCGGCGAAGCACCTCGCTCACTGTTCCCGCGGAAGAAGCCGAAGAGCGACCGTCCATGGCATTGCTTAGCGAAATGGAAGGAAAACGGTTCTGCCTAAAGGCTCACGTTACTGTAAACTGAGACCATAGGTCACCGCTAGGTACCCAAGCTAAGTACGCCTATTATTTCACGCACCTGAGATAGAATCTTCGAGCTGTAACCCGAAAGCTTCCGGTTCGAACGATCAATCCATGCAACTCTCTGAGCTTGTCCAAGTAGCGACCTACAACGAACCCTTCAAGCTGCCATGGAACAGCCAATAAGAAGAAGATTACCGCACCTACGTCTCTGAAACGTGAATTAAGTCGGGCTTCTCGTCCAGCGGTCACACGGAGACCTGCCTCGCTTATCTGTTGCCTAGCCACCCGCAGGTCCCAAAGTGCTTCGACGTTCGAAGCACCTAGAAATTCGTTTAGTTCAGGATAGTTTGAAGATCCTGCCTGCTGCGTCAAAAAGATCCCGCCCCTCTTCAGAACTCTGTAGACTTCGCTAGGGACAAAAGATTCATGCCGGTCGATTATCATGTCCAATGATTCAGTGCGAAAGGGCAACGCGCCCACTTGGGGTCTATTCGTATTGTCTTCAGAGTATGTCCGTATCACGTCGACGCGTAGCGGTTTCAGCCTGTCCCTTGCGATGACCGAGTTCGGCGAGTATCCTTCTGTAGCGAAGGTTCGGCTAGGAAGTTGTCCAAGGGAAGAAAGAAGTTCGCCACCCCCGGTTCCCAAGTCGAGAAGAGACTTGATCTTGGGAAATTCCTTTGCTACCTGCCGTTTGTAATTCCAGGGCGGGGTTTCTTCGACGAGCCGGTTTCTGAGCCACGAGAAATCCCATCCCGAGAATTTCTGTGATTGTGCTTCTGCAATCAGTCTCTCGAACTCGTCCGGACTTCTTGCAACCATTTTCCGCCTGATCATAATGCCTTGGTGTCCTTATATTCGGGGGGATTTCCGACCAGCGGAATTTCTGGACGAACGTTCGGTCCGACTCGCAGAGAACTTATATTTGTTCGACAAATTCCCCTCTTCCTGTGCGTTTGTAGAGGGCATGGTACTTGGAAAATGAAACTATCAAGCCCTCCAATTATGAGCGTTTCAAGATAGAGACGAAACCTGCTCCGCATGTGCATCAGATTCCGAACAAGTTTGACGTGAGCGCGAAGAAAGTGCGGCTTGCGGCTATGCTTGTGCATGAGGCTTTCGAGTACAAGCTCAACAAGGAAGTCGTTCTGAGTAGGCCGTGCATCTACGGCGTCTTCGGGGGACGGTTTGGCGGTTTCAAGCCCTTGAAGCACAAGTGTGTTGGGTGCATGAGGTGTGTCCAGGAATATCCGCACATTATGACGGTGAAACATTCTGAAAGTTACAAGAGACTGGGTGATTCGTTCTGGACGCCTGAGGCCGTGTTCACGATATGGAATGAGGCGTCGACTGGGAAGATTCCGGTGAAGGGGATGGGTTACAAGGGCGCGTTTGGTGGGGAGGGGTTTGATGGTATATGGACGGACATGTCAGAGATTGTTCGGCCCACAAGGGACGGCGTGTATGGTCGGGAGTACATCTCGACCAGTGTGGATATTGGCAGAAAACCTACCAGTGTCGACTTTGCCAAGATCGACCAGGCTTCTCGGACAATAGAAATTCCTGTTCCGATAATCTTCGACAAGCTTCCTGTAGGGGATAGGGCTGCTAGGTCGGCGGTTGGAATGGCGGCAGAGAAGCTCGGGACGTTCTATATCTCGAGACAAAGAACTGCTTTCGATTTCGGCCCCGGAAATCTCATACCAGTTGTTGACGAGGAGAGCGTTCAGGACGTCCTCGAAAGCCCTTCATCAATAGTGGAATATGATGCTGAGAAGTCGGATTTGTTCGATAAGCTGGCTAGCGGGCTTTCACGCTCCATTGTTATTGCTCGATTGCCTCTCCGAGAGGACACGGGAGATCAAGCGTGCAAGCTAGCACGGGAGGGAGTGCACGGCTTGCATCTGTATGCTGATTATCATGGCCAGGATTACTCGAAGGAGCCGAAGCACATCTCCCAATCTCTGAAGGAGGTCCATCAGCGGTTGGTGAAGGAGAGATTGCGGGACCAAGTCACGATTATCGCGAGTGGAGGGATAACTTTGGCGGAGCATGTTCCGAAGGCGATTATCTGCGGCGCGGATCTTGTCGGTATTGACACAACTACTCTCGTCGCTCTCCAAGCGGAGTTCAAGGGGGAGACCCGGGATAGGGCAGACTGTCAGTTGAAACCAAGAAAAATTGATCCAGAGTGGGGTGCTCAGCGTCTTGTGAATCTCTTCGGTGTCTGGCATGATCAGTTGATCGAGATTCTCAGCGCTATGGGAATGCGTGATGTTAGACGGTTGCGCGGGGATATTGGAAGATCGATGATGGACGCGGAGCTTAGGGAGCAGTCGTTCAAGGGGATACCATGGGCAACCAAGAGCTGATTGTTGAGAAGCATTCGGAGAGAATCCATCACGGGTTAGAGGTTCTTCCGTCTCTTCGTCATGGGTTGCCGGCGGGGCTGGGAAACAAGCGCTGGACCGCGGAGTTGATCTTGGCGACCTACGAGATGGCGTTAACCGGGGATTTACCGGAAAACGATCTGGAGTACAAGATTGGGAATTCAGGTGGGGGTTTTGATGTTCTCGGCTGGAAGAACAATGGTTTCGCAAAGATCGATGAACGCGATGCTGACCTTTCAATTTCTCTAAACAAGAGGGGGGAAGGTCGGAAAATCAAGATTCCTTTGCCGATTTATGGTGGTGGGATGTCCTTTGGTTCAATCAGTTTGAACTTCATGCTTGCGAGGGCGAGGGCTGCGAAGAAGCTGGATACTTTCACGTCGACTGGCGAGGGTGGTTATCCGGATGATATTGTTCCGTATCGGAATCATGTGATTACGCAGGTGGCGACAGGAATGTTCGGGGTTCGGGAGGAGACGATACAGTACGCTCCGATTGTCGAGTTCAAGTACGCTCAAGGCGCGAAACCGGGTCTCGGCGGGCATCTGCTGGCGGATAAGGTGACGTCGGAGGTTGCGAAGATGCGGGAGTCATCCATGTTTACCAGTCTTTACTCGCCGTTTCCCTTCCATAGCGTTTACTCAGTTGAAGATCACAAGAAGCATGTTGACTGGATCAAGACTGTGAATCCTCGAGCGTTGGTATCTGTGAAAGTGTCCACGCCAACTGATGTGGATATGGTAGCGATTGGGAGCTACTATGCTGGGGCGAACATCATCCATATCGACGGTGGGTATGGTGGGACGGGGGCGGCGCCAGAAATTGCGAAAAAAAACATTGCGATGCCGGTTGAGTATGCGATTCCGAAGGTCCACGATTATCTCGTATCGGAAGGCGTCCGGGACGATATCGTATTGATAGCTAGCGGCGGCATCAGGACAGCTGACGATATCGCGAAGGCGATCGCTCTAGGAGCTGATGGGTGTGTGGTAGCGACGGCGGAAGCGGTTGCTGTTGGTTGTACTCATTGTGGCAATTGTGAGAGAGGACGCGGCTGCCAGGTCGGCATAACGACAACAGACCCGGAGCTGTCACGGCTTATCGAGCCTGAATGGGGAGAGAAGAGAATTGTCAATCTCTACACAGCTTGGACCAAGCGGTTGAGATCCATACTAGCTGGTTTCGGATTGAAGAGTGTCCAGGATCTCCGAGGAAGAAAGGATCTGCTGGTGAGATACAAATGAATTCACAACAACAGATGGCCAAAGAATTCCACAAAATGTTCGGAGTACTCATCCGCTCCTCTCCCGGCCTCGTCGATCAAGCGACCAAGGAACTGAGGATAAGGCTGATTCGGGAGGAACTGGGAGAATTCGAGAAGGCGGCGAACGATAAGGATCTGGTCAAGATAGCTGACGCACTCGCCGATCTCCTTTACGTGATCTATGGGACAGGGGTGTCCTACGGAATAGATCTAGAACCCATCTTCAGAGAGGTCCACAGGTCGAACATGAGCAAGGGAGATCCCGATGTCCGCGTCATTAATGGTAAGATACAGAAGGCTAAGAACTACAGACCACCCGACCTCCAACCGATCTTAGAAACGATGTGACCGTGTGAGAACATTGCCCGGACAACAAATTATCGATTCAAGAAAATCACTGCCAGTCGACAGGGTCCCGGTGGGCAAGCAGGAGGCCGAGGGTGGATGCGGCGTTGTCGGTTTGGCATGTAATGCTCCACTCGAAGGAAAATATCTCCTCCAGTCCCTCGTCCAGATGCGGAACAGGGGAAATGGTAAGGGCGGGGGAATTGCGGCTGTCGGATTGGTCCCGGAACAGTTAGGGGTTTCCAAGAAAATTCTGGATGAGGATTACATCTTACAGGTTGCCTACCTCGATAAATCTGTTAGAAAACAGGTCGAGGACGAGCATATTCGACCATTCTTTGCCGTTGATCATGAGGCAAGAGTGGATTCTGTCGACGATTATCACTCGATTTCTGGTCTTGAGGTTGAACCGCCTGAAGTTTACAGATACTTTGTGAAGATCAAAAGAAATGCTCTTGCAAACTTTGCCCGTTTGAATGGTCTAGAAGGGCTCAAGGAAAACGAGGTTGAAGATGAATTTCTCTATCAGAACTCTTACCGACTGAATCAGCGGTATTACTCGTCGCTGGGCAAGAAGAAGGCCTTCGTCGTGTCCCATGGAAAGAACATGGTTGTTTTGAAGCTGGTGGGTTTTGGGGATGATGTCGTCAGGTATTATCAGCTAGAAAATTTCAAGGCTCATGTCTGGATTGGTCATCATCGGTATCCGACGAAGGGCAGGGTCTGGCATCCTGGTGGCGCGCATCCGTTCGTGGGATTGCATGAGGCCTTGGTGCATAACGGGGATTTTGCGAATTATCATTCCATAGTGGAATATCTAGCCCAGAGGAACATTCACCCGTTATTCTTGACGGATACGGAGGTCTCAGTGTTACTATTCGATCTTCTCAGCCGCGTCTACAAGTATCCGCTTGAGTATCTTATTGAAGCTCTGGCACCCACAACGGAGAGAGATTTTGAGATGCTGCCGGAGGAGAAGAAACAGATCTACCGATTGATACAGTCGACGCATATTCACGGGTCCCCTGACGGCCCATGGTTCTTCATCGTTGCGCGGAATGACGTGGAGAAGAATGCGTGGCAGTTGATCGGGATTACTGATACGTCGATGCTGAGACCCCAAGTGTTTGCTGTTCAGGAGGGGCCGATCAAGATCGGGATCATTGCATCAGAGAGACAAGCGATTAATGCTGTTCTCGGAAAATTGCAAGAAGATCAGAAGATACCCAGCAGGTTTGCAGACTCGTACTGGAATGCGAGGGGTGGAAGCTTCACGGATGGCGGAGCGTTTCTCTTTACTGTCAGAGATGGAGAGGATGGGAAGGAGTTGGAGTGTGCTGACAAGTTTGGAAAGGTTATCGATCTTCTCAAGCAAGACTGGTTGCCTCAAGCAGGGTCTAGTGTCTCTTTGAACGCGAGTATTGCGATTCAGCTGCAGAAGGGTCCCAGTACGCAGGACCCGTTGGGATTCTATGAGTATGTTCGTCCCGCGCTGAGGGATGCTGGCTTCCAGTATGTGGGAGAGATTCTTGAAGAACTGAAAAGACTGGCTAAGAAGGGAAAAGAGTCCCGACAATTCGCGATAAAATCACTCTCACTACTCTACGATAGAATCTACGACACAGGGCAGAAGAAACGAAGCTCACTACTGCAACTGTACCATGAAGCGTTGAACGACGTGTTCTCCGTTGTTTCACTATCGAACTACGACCTGTACATTCGACTCGATTGGAAGAACAAAACTAGACTGATCCATCCACTATTCGACTCGCAGGTACTGGTTGTCGACGCGCTAGAGTTTCCCGCCGAAGGAGAAGAGAGCGCCGCCCGGTTCGTGGTTAATGCGTACGGTCAAGGCTGGAAGAACATTCTACTCTACAACCTCCGCGGCCACCGATTCATCGGAAGCGGTCTCGGTCCACAAACGAATGGTTTGAAGATCGACTGCTACGGGGATGTCGGGGATTACGTCGCGTCGGGCATTGATGGATGCGAGATCACGGTTCATGGAGCTGCTCAGGACCAGGCCGCGCAGATCCTCAAGTACGGAAAACTAGTGGTTCACGGTGACGTAGGCCAGGCGTTTATGTACGCAGCAAAGGGCGGTGATGTGTACGTGCTCGGCAACGCAGCCGGACGCCCCCTCATCAACGCGGTTGGTCGACCAAGAGTCGTGATCAATGGGACGTGTCTGGATTATCTTGCAGAATCGTTCATGGCAGGAGACCTGTACAATGGTGGCGGGTTCGTTGTTCTCAACGGGTTGAAACCATCGATTGATGGACGATTCGTGGAGCAAGAGTTCCCATATCCGGGAAGCAACTTGTTCTCACTAGCCTCTGGTGGAGCGATATTCATCAGGGACCCCCACCGAAAAGTTTCGAGCGATCAATTGAACGGTGGACGACTAACGGACTTCACAGCGAAGGACTGGCAATTGATCTCGCCTTTGCTAGAAAGAAACGAAGAACTATTTGGGATATCAGTGAACAGTGATCTCTTGACGATCCATCGAAAACACGTGAGACCGGAAGAAGTTTATCGGAAGATAATACCCACCTCTCTACAAGAGCTGGCCTAACGAGTCGCGCGCCACAGAGATCGTGAGTAGTTTCGGGGTGCTTACCCGTCTATGTTCTACCCTGTGGAGAATGGGAATAGGATGGTCTTTGCTGGATGAGATCGGGTTGGCTCCGGGGTTCGTGCGGGAGGTGGTTGCAGCCTGGGAGGCGTGGGACGGAAAAGAGAATGCGCCGATGAAGCTGCAGCAGTTGATGCTAACCTCCGGATAGATGTCTACCGGCTCTACAAGACAGGCGTCCGTCCCCAGGAAAAGCCGAAAATCCCGGTCTACACCGACACTAGGCTATGCTGAAGCTCTCGGCTGCGGAGCTTTAAGGAACAACACCAACGCGACAAGACAGTACGGGATGCCGGATGAAAGGCCAGAGACTCTTCAGTAGGACCCACGTGTCATTCTACCGCGTCTCGAGAGGAAGAATAGGAGGCCGGTTATGGAATGCGCCAGTCCTTCTGTTAACAACCATCGGGCGTAGGGCAGGCAAGAAGAGGACAACGCCCCTTCTCTACCTTAGAGACGGCGAGCGCATCATCATAGTCGCATCTAATAGTGGCAGCGACAGGGAGCCCTCCTGGTGGACAAACCTTAGACACGATCCGCACGCAGAGGTCCAGATAAAGGGAAGAAAGAAGACGATGATTGGGAGAAAGGCATCAGAGGAAGAGAAAAGCGATTTCTGGCCGTTGCTGACCGAGATGTACCCGGCGTACGGCGACTACCAGCTTAAGACTAAACGGGAAATCCCCGTCGTAATCTTGACGGAAGACAACGGCTGAACGGCACACAGTAAGTCCGAGACCGCAACTCCTGACTGCAGTTAGAACAATTGCGCTATGCGTTCTTGTTCTTCGCAGTAATGTGCCTAGCCACTTGCTTCAGCCTCCGCCCGCCAACCGTTGCCCCCGCAGCCTTCGTCTTGTTCAACAGAGAATTCTCCAGGACCCTTGCGTACATCATCATGTACGGCGCCATAGCCAATACAATCTTGCTCTCAGCCTTCTGAATATCCTCCTCTCTCAAGAGGAAAACCCTCTTCAACACCTTCTTGGATTGTCCGCTCATGAAGCTGATTCTCGAGGAAGCCGTCCGTGAAGGAGCGATAAGGGTAGACCTAGCTTGGACCCTGTTCTTTGAGAAGCCAACCATACCTGAAGGACATGGTGGGAGGCTGCTGCCGTTTGCTAATTGGCTCTGGGACGAGCTGGGCAGGAAGGCAGGAAACCTGAACCGGAACTCCGTCGATGTGCTGACTCTGACCATACCCTCTCTAAGTGAGCAGGCGATGGATTTCCTGTTAAGATTAGCATCTTTCTGGTCGAGCGAGGTTTACCTGAAGAAGGACGGAGTGCTTTCAGAGAACCTTTGGAGGAAGCCAGTCGTAAACGTCTTTGATGATAGCCGTCTAGATGGATCTGAAAGCTCGCTAACGAGGAAACGGGAAGGATACTATACACGGTTCCTCAATCCGCTACTCGGGATCGGCCGGGCGGCCTTCAGGGTCGAAGTGATCGAAAATGGTGAATCATCTGCTCGACTCCACAGCCACAGCGAAGTCGACGAATACTATCTGATCCTCGACGGGTCGGGAACCCTCAGATTCAACGACAAAGAAGTGACGGTCAACCGGGGGGATCTTATTGGAAAGCCAACAGGGCCAGACGATGCGTCCCAGCTTATCGCGGATCGGGGGGAAGTCCTGCGTATACTTGACATGGAGGTATGGCACGACCGCCCCGACAACGCCAAAGATCTAATCCATAATCCCGATTTCAACGAGATTTTCATGAGAGGACGAGGGTGGGGCGCTCTTGTCCCGGCAGAGGCCTTCCTCAACCCCACCGACTTCGGAAAATACTACAATGATGGCTACAAACGTACCAAGGATGGCGGATGGGTTCCATCGAAATCGCGAGGACACAAGAAAGTCAGAGTGAAGTCATCGGCATGATGCTGATGCTCGTTAGTTGTTCGCTTTCTTGGCGGCCATCTGCATAGCAACCTGCTTCATCATTCTCCCGCCCACAGTCGCTCCTGCGGCCTTCGTCTTGTTCAACAATGGATTCTCCGGGACCCTTGCGTACATCATCATGTACGGGGCCATCGCCAGCACAATCTTGCTCTCAGCTTTCCGAATATGCTCCTCCAAGGTGCTCCTGGGCTGCCCCTGCTTCCGAGCCAATTCATCCGCAGTGACCCTTTTCGGAATCTCGTAGTACCCGTTTTCCACCGCGGTCACCAGCGCCCTCATCTGCTTCTCTGTTAACTGTCCAAACAAACTGCTCAGTGACAAGAGAAATGTGTCGTCGGTCATTCCTTCCGTGACACTCTTCTTGTGCAGCACTTCCGCGGTCCCGATCCTGTCCAATCCCCTGAGGAGACCCTTCAGATCGTTATCATCATATCCTACCAAACGGTGGTACTCCCATCCTCCGGCCATAACTAGCGGTGGAATTCGCATGAAGCCGCTCCGGTTAATAATCGGACTAATCGGCGTCCCCTTGTGATCAGAACCGCAACAACAAGTCCTTGCCACCAACTGGAACTTGTCCTGGCAGTACGTCCTTGAGATAATCTTCCCATCAAGATGCGCCTTCGTGGTCGCGGTGATCTCCTTCTGCAACTCCTCATACGAAGCGAGACCAGCAGCCTCTATCTCCAGAACATCCGTACCACCATTACACCAGAGCGAGAACCGTGCTGTCGGAAATTTCTCTGTGAGCTCGTTGTAGGAATCTCCGTGCCCGGGACCCGGCTGAAACCGGAAGAACAACTCGAACATGATATGAACGAGAGTTGTTATCGTAAGACGGGCATATAACCGGTGTGCCGGCGTACGCCAGCAACTAATACCAGTTGGACGACGGCAAAATAACTACCAGCGCAGGACGGCTCAAAGATAATCCGCAACGAACACGTCCTCCTTCACTTAGGTGAAAAAGAAATGGCAGTTAGAGAAGATTGGACGAGAATCACACGAAGCGTTCACAGTTTCATCTCGGCGCTCATCCCTTCAACAGGAGCGTCAAAGAGCAGCCGCACTAGCATTCCAATTCCTCCAAGGGTCCCGCAGACAAAACTCTTCGTCAGGAGTACCATGAGTCCGAGATTCCTTGCAGAAATCGAGCGTAAACGAAACCAGGCCTACCTGTCCAACCTGAGGAATCAGATCAGGTAAGAGGGAGAGCAAAGTGCAAGCAAGCGAAGAAAGGGGCTCAATGGACCTCGGATCAGCCGCGCAAGTCGAAGCTATCGCATACGATCCTATCCACCATTGCCCGGTATGCGGGCAGATCGCTCGATGCTTTACGGTAGACGGTTTCCACAACTGCAGCCTCTGCGGGTCAACGTGGCGGAAGGCGGCAGGGGATTCGTAAGAGAAACAGCTCGTCGGAGACGCTCACACACCTCCACTCTCCCACACATCCAACTTTCACATTCATGACGAGTCTCGAAAAAATTATTGAGTCCCAGTCTTGACGATTCTACTTTTACTCAAAGTAATCGTTCACTGTACTTATTTATTGTAAAGGAACCTCGGAGAATGATTGCGAAGGTCAAGGGAAGAAATACTGTTCGGCATTCTGAAATCATGCGCCTACGACAGATTATCAGTATACCAGATCATGATCTCGCAGAACCTATCCTACAAACTATTGAAGTCCTGCCTTGATCGTCTCGCAAAATCCAAACTAGTTAGTCTGGACGTAGAAGAGAGGAGAAAAGTTGTCGGCACGACACGAGCGGGCTTGGATGCTTTGAAGCACTACCGCAACGCCCTTTCCCTTCTCCACGAGAAATTCTAGTCCACCCTACAATCCCAGTATCAGTGTTCTAGATCACAGTTTCTTCATGGTTTAAGTCATCAGTCAATCTGTTCTGCGACCGGAGAAAAAATTGAAGGCTCGCACACTAGCGATATGCATTCTCTCGATGACGGTGATGGTTTTTGCTTCACCTAGCCTTGTTCAACGGGCGCACGCTTCGCTCTGCGGCAGCAATTACACCTATGGTAGCGCCTCTTGGACTCCTGTCACAGGCAAGTACATTCAGATCACAGCAATTGCCTGCGGCAGGGGCACGGGGACATTCACCAGCACCCATAATGAAGTGAGGTGCAGCACCAGCAGCCCATCAAGTGACTGGAGCTTCGGAAGCGGAGCCTACGATTTCGTAGGCTACAAACGCGACTGGTCGGTAGCGTACAGCCAGGTCGTTTCTACATCGAATATCTGTCCCAATAGCTCCCTCGACCTAGGGAGCACAGGTACCTGGGAGAGTTGGACAGGAGACGGATCTCCTAGCTACACGTTGACCGTGACCTATGTCCCGACTGGAGCGTCAACAACACTCTCGACCTGGGCCATGGACTGCGCAACCTCTTTCTGCCCAGTCTGACAACTAACTTCCCTCTTTTTTCTTTTTTTGGAAATCGATCAGGACTGTTGGCGGTCAGATTGCGGCCTTGGTGCCTGTCCCGACTATCGCTTCTCCTCCAAGTCTAACTGGACCTGATGGAAACATGCCGCGTAATGTTTGGACCAATTCTTCTCTCACGTCCTTTTTCTTTTCGGGAGACATTTTCGAGAGAAGTAGAACGATGGGTCCTGCTGTCTCTGTTGACGCTTCCCAGTATTCTTCCGGACTCTTCGCGTCAAACACGGTTACATCGGCTGTCTGAGACTTGAAGTTTGAAAAGCCAGCTTTTGTGAAGAGTCCCCCAAGCATTTCTTGGCTTGGAATACCGAAGGGTCCTCCGGGGGTCCCTGGCGGAAGAGGCTTAGTGTCTGGAAGATGTTTCATTACGGCCTTCATGGGCACGGAGAAGAATGGAGCTTTTTCGGGAGGACCCCACACAACGACGGAAGCTTTCCCGCCAGGCTTGAGGACCCGGCGAATGGCCTTGAGCATGCGAACAGGGTCAGGCATGAACATCAGTCCTAGACGGCAAACTGCGGCGTCGAAACTGCTATCCTGTAATGCTGGCAGATCGTCGTGTTCATTCACCTGAGACGTCACATCCTTGAGACCCTGAGAAGCCATTCGCTCCCTCGCCACGACCAACATACCCGGAGCCAAGTCGACTCCCACAACTCTTCCGTTTGACCCGACAATGTTCGCAATCGTCAACCCGGGTTCGCCTGTTCCACAGGCCAGGTCGAGAACCGAGTATCCGGGTTTGATGCCGGTACTCTTCACCAGTAGGTTGGTGAGAGGTTGAAGATTGTGGATGAACTGTCTCTCCCACTTTTTCCAGCCTGGCGCAGATGCGTCCCACTGCATTCGTTGACGCTGCTTAATCTCGTCCGACTGTAAGGTTGACATTTCGGCCAACTCGGGCTGGCTGAAATATGTCTTAAGCTTTTTGAGAATTGAGAGGGGTCTGAGCTGTTCTATCGTACTTTCATTTTCTTGAGGAGGTCGGCGAATCGCTCGTCGGATGCGAGGCTTCTGAGAAAGGGCTCGGCGCTGACGGTGCAGAGGTCAGGATCGCGATCCACAAACGCTCTTTCCAGCAAGTCGAACGCCCGATCCCGATCTCCGATAACAGCATAGTATCGTGCGAGATGGAACGCGGTGACCTGATCTTTCCCCACTACCGCGGCAGTCTCCTCGAAGACCTCCTTCGCCTTCGCAAGGTTCCCTGCCATAGCATATACGCAAGCCACCCCAATCCTGATCGCCTTGTACGCTGATGGGATGAGAGAGGCAATCTTCTCGATGAGATTAATTGCCTCCCCATAAGACCCCCGGTCAACCGCTAGCAACGCCTGCAGAGCTAGACCCCCGACAAAGCTCGGATCCAAGTCGAGCGCCTTTTGCGCATATTCTTCAGCCAAGTCGAGATTCCCAATCGACTCGTATCCATGGCCGAGATTGACGTTGATGATTGGAGACAAAGGGTCGAGCTCAAGCGCCTTCTTCGCTTCCATCATCCCCTCGTCTACCCGCCCCAAAGTCGGTCCGAGAAGTATCGAGAGCCAGTGGTGAGCTGTGGCATAGTTAGGGTTCAGCTCGATCGCCTTCCGATACTCGCGCTCCGCGCCAGCCCAGTCCCAGTCGGCATCGGACCGGAGTAAGCCTAACGAAGCGTGCCCTTCAGCGAGATTGTTGTCCAGCTCCAATGCACGCGCAATCGCCTTCTCTGCTTGCGGATACCCATCCTTCGCCGGCAAGTAGCTGTTGATAACTAGCAGATTGTAGCAGTCTGCGATCCCGACGTGAGGTAAGGGGAATGAGGGGTCCTTCTGAGCCGCGGCCCGGAAATGCTCGATTGCCTCGGTCATTCCTTCCTTCGAGCGTTTGTTCCAGAGAAACCGGCCCTTCAAGTACAACTCGTAGGATTCAACGTTTCTAGTCCCCTGTTTCTCGATGTTCCGCTTGTCCCCCGGCAATAGTTCGATCTGCAACGAGTCCACGACCTTCCGGGCTATCTCCTTCTGAACAGCGAAGACATTCTCGATCTTCCTCTCATAGTCCTGTGACCATACGTGCTCGTCCCGCCTGACATCGATCAGTTTCACTGTGATCCGCAGATCATCCGCAGCTTTCCTCACGCTTCCCTCAAGGATACTGCCGACGTTGAGTTCTTGCGAGATCTCTTCAACGCTCTTGGCAGTCTGCTTGTACCTCATCACAGATGTTCTCGAGATCACCTTCAACCTCCCAATCTTCGAAAGAGTAGAGATCAACTCTTCAGTCATACCATCGGCAAAATACTCGTCCTTGGGATCTGGACTAATGTTCACGAACGGCAGAATGGCAATTCGCTCTCTCCCCGCCGCGACCCTCTCAACCTTGGGACCAGCACCTTTCTGTTTCGGACCTCGCAGCCAACCCTTGATCCCCAGCCCCTCTCCTCCAGGTTTCAGCTAGCCCACCACCCCGGTTTATCCTATCTTGAAAGTATCACGGCTCAAGAGAACCGGTCACGGTTTAAGATATCGTCGTCCTCTCGTTCAAATCTTACTCCAATGAAAGGGGCAGATGATAATCTCAGGAAGTCGGTCAAGTCTAATGAGCAGGCCTGAATTCAGCTTGGACCTAGAGCAGCCCTCGACGAGCAACTAACCTAGTATCAATCTGTCTCTGATGAATTCGTCGAAGAGCTCGCCCACTTACTGAAGGCCCCCTCAGGGGGGCTGTATCGCTTTTGTTGAGTCACTTGTCTCGGATGTGTAATCACCCCCACAACTATAGACTTCCCTCTCTTAGGCGCGCTTCAGCGTTATTGCTGTGACGAAGAACGCTAGGATTCAGTCCTTTTAGGATCACTCAACCCTCCAGAATACTCGCGTGGTGGACGAACATGACTAGTGGATTGAGAGAGTGGTTGTTACAATTGCCGGGTGTTGTTGAAGGACCGCATAGTTTTGGCGGAACTGAATATCAGGTCAACGGTCGCCAGTTCATGCACAGCCATGGCCCGAGATATCTGGACATTCACTTGTCGCGCGAGGACCAAGAGCGGGTGCTTCGTGAAGGCAAGGCTGAGAGGCACCGGTTTACACCGGCACGGGCCGGATGGGTTACCTTCCATGTACGATCCGAGGGAGATGTCGAGAAGGCGAAGGAATTGATCACATTGGCCTACAATGATGCGCGGAAGATAACGGCGTTTCGAGAACAGCGTCCTTCTTCATGATTATCCATTCGAAATCTATCCGTCTTTAGACCACCTCCCCTAGGGGATCGGAGCTCGGAAAATTGCACCAGGTGCACTAGCTTCCCCTTACGGTTTAATATCGTGTTCGGGGTTCAATAGCGTCCTGCGTTGTCCACGTTGGAGCCTCCGCCAGCTATCGAGAAGTCGCTAGCTGAAGCGACGCAGCATGTGGGCAAATACCAGTGGACGAAAGCGGCCGAAGATTATCAGCGAATCTTAAGTCAGCTCGAAAACACAAACGATCAGGCCCGAATAGCAGACGTGTCCGAGCGTCTCGCAAGATCTTTCTTTTACGCATCATTCCAATCTAGAACAAGAGACGAATTCAAAAATCTCATGGGTCTTTCACAAGATGCCGAGGAAAAAGCGGTCCACGCTTACCAGACCTCTGGTTTAGAAGACCTCGCAAAGAGAGCGCAAGCCCGAGCCTCCTTCTCTAAATTCTGGGCTCTGGACGATGTAAACGAAAAGCGAGATGTTCTAGGAAAGTGTGTGCGGTTAGCGCAACAATCGGCCCACTTTCTCGAGGTTCGCGGTCACAAGGCTGAACTTGCGGAGACCTTATTGGACCTACTGTCCTACAAGGAGAAGGCTATCCATCTCTCACAAGAACGAAGAGAGCTAGTTGACCTCTTCGAGTCTGCTCTCGAGACTGCCTGGAGAATAGTTGAGGACGAGACTCTCGCTCAAGAAGAGATCAGACTTGGAGCGGTTAACCTTCTCGCCCGGTTGTACATGTCAGGAGACTACGTTCTAGAAAAACCGAGATACGAAGAACTCGAAAGAAAACTGGAGAAGCTAAAGGATCGCATACCCAAAATCCAAGAAAAAATAGGAACAACCTACGCCGACGCCCTATCCGCGGAGGCACTACTCATCTTGGCAGGTGACCTCGAAGGAGACATTCCCAAAGCCCTCGGTCTGTACGAGAAGGGCATGGGAATGGCAAAAGAGCTACAGGACCAATACGTGATCGGAAGATTTCACATCCCCGCTGCAGCCATGACACGATGGGCGGGCTTGGGAGAGGAGTACGCGGAAAAACGAAGAGAACAGCTCGAGAAAACGATCGAGTTAGCACAATACGCGATCGTCAATCTCCAACCCTCATCACCTGGCGAATATCTGAAACGTGCGTACGGAATACAAGTTGACGCCTCCAACTATCTCGCACTAACAGTTGAGACCAACATCGACAAGAAGAGAAGCGTTCTCCGGAAAGCCATAGAGACGACAAAGAGTGCGATGAGATATGAAAATCAGTCCTTCTTGACCGGAATGGGACACCAGCTCAGCAGAGCCATGTACCTGCTTGCCATGATGGATGCTGGAAACGAAGAGAAAACCCGCCTCCTCAAAGAGGCTTTGCCTATCAGGGAGGAAACAGTTCGCGTTCTGGGACTCCTAAGCCCTCACTCCTTCAGTAGGGGAGCGATGATAAACTATCTCGCTCTGATCAAGGCCGAGTTATCAGATCTAGAAAATAACCACCAACAGAAACTCAACATGCTCAAGGAAGCAGCTTCAGACATGGCCCAATGCGTAAAACTGTGCGCAACAATCACAGGAATAGTCCCCGGTCTCCCGGGACAAGTCCGCGCTCAAGCACAATACGCGGAGTGGCATGGTGACATTCTCCAAAAGCTCTACAACCTGACGAGTGAAGCCCCCATAGGACGAGAAGCCATCCACGCTTACCAACAATCCATATCGCATCTCGCCAAGTCTGGAAGCCTGGCCTCGATCGCGCCTATCCGGTGGAAAATTGCGCAGGCCCACGATCAGTTGAGAGAATATCAAGAAGCCTCCGAATCGTTCCGACAAGCAGCACAGGACTATGGCCTGGCTGGAAAAAAGATCCAAGCGTTGAACGAAGTATTCCAAGAATATGCTCGGTACATGGAAGCTTGGGAAGTCATAGAAGAGGCCAGACTGAAACATGATCGAGAGCAGTACACGGCCTCCGCTGAAGCGTATACGAAGGCTGCCGAGCACCTGAGAAGCATCAAGAACTGGAGTCATCTCTCACGTCACTATACTGCCTGCTCGTTTCTCGAACTGGGAGAGGGCATGAGCCGCCAAGAAAGGCAACAATCCGCGATCGAATCTTTCAACGCCGCAAAAACCAACTTCCAAGAAGGATTAGTTGAGCTGGAACAGAAACCCGCAACAACTCCGGCCGATACCGAAAGAAGAGAACTGGACAACTGGCTCGAGATGACTCGGGGGAGGCTCAAGTATACTCTGGCGAGATTGCAGCTCGAAGAAGCGAAGATTCTCGATTCAAGGATGGAAGAGGAAGCTAGCTCCGCCAAATACCGTCTATCTTCTGACAGCTTCAGGAAATTGTCCAATGAGACTCTTCACCAGGGAACACGAGCTGAACTCGACACGCTGAGCACCCTCTGCGAGGCTTGGGCGAAGATGAAAAGCGCGGAGGCTACAGCTTCACCTGAGCTATACGCGGAGGCCGCTTCGACCTTCAAGCTGGTCGAATCTAAGCCGGGCAGTAAGAAAACCAAGCTAGGCGCTCTAGCAAACTCTGCGATGTGTAAAGCGCTAGAGTTGGGTGTTACTTTTCGTCGAACACGAGACCCCGGACTCTACCAGTCGATAAAAACGAATCTGGAAACCGCCGCAGACTTCTATGAAGAAGCGGGAATTCGAAAAGCTGCGGATTGGACGAGGGCAACCCAGAGGTATTTCGACGCTCTAACCTATCTGAGACAGGCCGAGATTGAGATCGATTCTAAGAAAAGAAAGGAACTGTTTCAGCTCGCTGAAAACCACTTACAACTGGCCGCAACGATCTACGGAGAAGCCGGTTACGTGGCGAAGAGAGAAGAATCTCTCCGACATCTAGAGAGAGCCCGCGAGGAAAAGCAGCTACTGTTGATGCCAGTGGAAGTTCTAGCAGAAAGCCCTACGGTCGCCGATGTGACAATTTCACCAATGTCCTTAGCTGAAGACCGCGCGACTGGTCTTGAGAAATTTGAGAACGCTCACGTTGTGGGAAGCATGCGATTATCCGCGACAGACGTGACAGCCGGCGAACAAATCACGATCGACCTCCAGCTCGTCAATATAGGAAAGGCCCCTGCGATTCTTGGCATGATAGAGAGTCTGGCCGTCAAGGGCTTAGAGCTTCAAGCACGAGAGGGAGAGCTCTCGATAGAAAGTCACGGTATCAGCTTGAGGGGAAGACGCCTCGAGCATCTCAAGAGCTACGCGGCGAGTGTCACCGTTCGCGCTCGTAGGAAAGGTGATTACGTGCTGAGACCTCGCCTGACTTTTCTTGACGAGAATGGAAAGCATGGCTCCTACGCATTCGACCCTGTCATGGTCCGGTCAAGAGAGACAGGCTTTCTAGGCTGGATTCGCGGTCCCAGCTAAGCCACACTCTCGTACTTGTATCCGTTTCTTCCCTTGTCAATCCCCCGATTCCGACAATGTTAAATTCTCATCACCGAGAAGCTGAATTTCGATTCCACACCAGCTTGCTCCCTCTTCTAGGGCGGGCCCGCAGGCGGGTTGAATAGAAAATTGCTCTCGAGGTGAGTGCAGATAGTAATCAGTTGGCTGAGTCAGGGACGCAAATCCGCCTCATATAAGATAGTCTTACTTCTGAGCCTCGCGATTGCTTCGTCACAGCTCCTGTTAACAATCAGTTCACAATCAGTGACACCGACTCCGGCGCCTTCCCCGGAGGCGGCTGCAACACCCATGCTTCCACCCTTCGTCGGTCGAGTATGCCTAGTCCCGGGGGATTCTACTGCCTGTCCGCAAACTCTTCCTCGCCTGACTGCAGACTCTACCGGTCGGTTAGACGTCTCGGTAAACGTTCTCGGATCACCCAGCTTCAACGCGTCAGGGGTATACCTTCACTGGGACCCAACCGTAATGAACGCGACTGGCCTGGACCTGACGAACACAATTCTCGCTAGTCACATCAGTGATAGTTGCATCAACAATGTCGGATCTGGATGTGGATCGCACGATGGCTTCGGCGTCGCACATCTTGATATCATCGGCGCCAACACAGCCGCTCCATCCTCGGGCCGACTGTTCAAAATATCTCTCATAGGACCAGCCGGAGCAGATCCTCACATCGGATTTGCAACGGGCTGTTCCACAATCTCAATCGGATTTGCCTCGACAACGGGCAGCGTACCGAACACTGATCTATGTTTGATCTTGGGCATGTTCACGACCACTATCTGCACGACCCTTTGCATAGCAACCCTAACAGCGGACCCTGAAAGTGTTCAATCACAATCGCTAGGAGTGCATCTTCCAACTGCTCTCTCTTCGGTACCACGTCCAGGCAATATCACAGGCATTTTTACGGGAGGCGGCGCGCCGAACTTCGCTGACACATGGGTCTTGCCCTATCAGGTCGTGCTACCGGGCAACATCACCGGCTGGAAAGCCCAGTTCATGAACGGCGTAATAAATTCGACTACCGTCCCACCAACCCCCATAGGGATCCAGCTCAAAGTATTCAGGAAGACCATCCCGACCGCACCAACCCTCCTCACAGTTGCTGAGGCAGGGCCAATCCATGATCCGAGACCCGTGCTTTCAGCCAGACTACCCGATTATCCGTTTGTGCTCACTGAATGGACAGTCATACCTTACTACACGGACAGTCTGATCACTGTTCTCCCTGGCGATTTCATCGGGCTTACAATCCAGTCAAATTCCACCTACGGAATCTATGAGTATCCAACCACGAATGTTACCGGCTCAGCAAGGATCGTTACGAGGAACGTTCCTCTCAACGGCACAATCAATCTAGCGGACATTTTCACAGGCACACTCCCTGGATCCGCACCGGCCGTCGAGATAACAATTCAACCTTCTCCAGCTAAGCTCGACACCCCAGGGGATGGAATACCTGACTTCGTCGCTCTATCCCCGGAGATGCAAGCTCTTGGGGTCGATCCATGCCGGAAAACCGTGCTAGTACAACTGGACTACATGCAGCCAGCTCAAGGTCTCTACACTTTCAAGCCGCTTCAACAGGCTCTTGACATTGTGACCAATGCTTTCGACTCGGCTCCTACTCCAGCTGCCGCAAGTTGTCCATACCAAGGATTTCCCTTGAAGTCAACCGGCATCAAGCTCATATTTGATGTCAGGAACGCGATTCCCGAGCAGGATGCCCTTAGCTTCACACATAGCGAACCCATGTCGTTCGACACCGTGAAGGCAACCTACTTCGACGCTAACAGGGCGCACTACTTCCACTATGGCCTGTTCATCAACCAGACATCTCCAGGCGACACTGAGTCCGGCGTTGGGGAGACATTCGGAAGCAACTTCATTGTCAGTCTTGGTCTTTGGACCAACAAGGTAGGATCAGTAAACGAGCAAGCGGGCACGCTCATGCATGAGCTAGGTCACAACCTTGGTCTAATGCATGGTGGCACTGATGAGGTCAACAGAAAACCCAACTATCTTAGCGTGATGAGCTACGAACACCAAGTAGTAGGCATCATAACAAAGACTCCGACAGGAAACGTGACCCGATTCGACTATTCAAGCCAAGCCTTGCCGACGCTTAACGAGACTAGCCTGAACGACTGGACGGTCTTGTCGAACGCGAGCGACTATACGAGCTGGGTATGTCCTGACCATCGAACCGTGAAGAGAGACCTGCTGAATCATCCGTTGGACTGGAGCTGCAGTGGAACCTTCACCGCAGGCATCGTGAACGATCTCAATAATGACACTCTGAAAAGCGTTCTGACCGGTCATGATGACTGGTCAAATCTTCGGTTCAACTTCGTCCAGAGTGACAACTTCAATGTTGGCTGCAGGATAAACTGCGACATCGGATGCCGAATTAACTGTGATATCGGATGCAGGATCTTCTGTGACATAGGCTGTCGCATAGGGTGCGACATTGGGTGTCGGATAGGATGCGACTTTGGCCAGGAACTTAACCGCCCGACAGCAGTCGCGATCGAGGCTAGCTGGGCTGCCTACTTCTCGACACCGCATCGCTCCACATCCATGAGCGTCAACTGTGTTCCCGCTTCCGTCGTAGTGAACAATCCTAGCACCTGCACTGCCTCGGTGAGCGATGCCGACTCTGGGACATCAAAAACCCCCACCACGACCGTTAGCTTCCTGAGCAGCCAGTCGGGAACATTCACTCCTTCCACCTGCTCCTTGACGGGCACTGGGGCGACCGCGACCTGCGCAGTAAGCTACAGCCCCGCCGCTACTTCTGTCGGCCCCCAGACTATTACCGGTGGCTATGCAGGGGATGTGAGCCACCTCGGCAGCAGCGGGTCCACCTCGATCAACGGCCTCTCCTTCCCCACCTTCCCAGTTAGCACCAATACTACTCTAACCACTGACCTTACCGGTCGCATAGTGATCGGTGCGGACAATGTCACGTTGAATTGTAACGGGCACACTATCCAGGGAATCACAACAGACCAGCTCGCAGGCGCATATCCAGGCATTCTGTTGAATAATCGGAGGGGAGTGATTGTTGAAAACTGTCGAGTCACAAACTTCTACATAGGAATCCAGCTCTTATCCTCAACGCGAAGTCTTGTCTTCCATAACAGCGCCTATTCCAACAGCTACGGATACATGATAACCCAGTCTACCCTCGATGCGCTGTTCCTCAACAATGCGACCAATAATCTTCACGATGGTTTCCGCTTGGAAGCATCAAGCCTTATCGGTCTCGCAGGCAACCGGGCAAACATCAACCATGATAACGGGTTTCTATTAATCAGCTCACCATCGAACGGTATTCTATTCAACAGCGCGAACGGGAACGGCGCCTATGGATTCGCACTGACCTCACATTCCTCCAACAACCTTGTTCAGAGTAATCTTGCATGCACGAACAGCATCTTTGACGCGTATCAGGACACGACGAGCACTGGCAATATCTACAGGAACAACATATTCTGCAAGACCAGCGGACTACCTCGCAGGACCTGACCCCACCAAGCGACTAGAACGGGAAATACGCAATCGAAGACCACTTTGGAATCGACGATGGAAAAACGTTTCTGGAATCGTTCTTGAAACTCGCGTCTGAAACAGGTACTAAAACCAGAAGTGAATCTGTACCGTGAATTCTCAAGGGGTCCGGGGGCCTACTCAAGTCGCCCGCCACTAACAGCAACCGTCAGCCATAAACCCAGCATGCTCACGCACGGCTGAGCCAGTCAATATATCCAGCCCCAGCCCCATCCTGCCACCTATGCCAATGATTGATGTTTACGCACCAAGCGACCTCTTCCCAGCCGGCACCGACAGTCGACTCGGCAAAGAACTCACCATGGCCGTTCTCCGCGCCGAAGGCGTCGCAACCCCCGGCCCATTCCACCTGAACAACACCGCCGCCTTCATCCACCGACTAGACCCGCACGCCGTACACACCGCAGCAACAGACTCCGCCCGCACCGTCCGCGTCCAAGTCATCACCCCACCAGCAGCACTAACACGCGACGGCCAGAAACAACTCGTCAAGGAAATCACCGACATCATCACCAGGATCTCCGGCGACCCGACCCAAGCAAGCCGCACCTGGGTAATACTCACCGAGGCAGCAGAAGGCGGCTGGGGACTCTCAGGCACAGCCTACGGCCGAACAGAGTTCGCAGCACTCGCAGCCAAAGCAGCCGCCGCCCGCTCGAAATAAGCGACCAACTACATTGCACTCGCTCTTTCAGAGCATGAAACCCGACCCGAACACTCTTATCGGACCCAGATGAGAGAGATTCGAAAACCATGCAACCTCAACCGAAGCCGAAAAAGCCAGCCGGAGTCATCGCAATCGCGCTAATCGCTGCCGCAGGCGGCTTGCTGTCATTGTTCGGAGCCGCGTCCGTCTTTTCCGGCAACGCCACAGGTCCCAGCTGGCTGGCAGTCGTAGTAGCAATCTTCGGCATCCTAGGCCTCGCACTCGGCGTCGGGTTCTACACTGGAGCACGCTGGGCCTGGATGGGAGGAATCGCGATCTACATCGTCTCGATTCTGCTCGGAATCCTAGAGATAGTCTATGGGGGTACTATCGGAGGAGTCGGCGGAGTCATCAGAATAGTGGCCGGAATAGTCATCCCACTGTACCTTACCCGGGTCGGGCCGAAGAAATTCTTTGGGAAAGGACCAGTCTCTCCCAGCTCTTAGCTCCCCAACGTCATCTCTTCAGCAACTCTTAACTCGACGAGGGACACATGGGGAAGCACGTTATGCAATCTGTAACCAGTAAGGTCGAGATTCGCGATCTAGCACCTGGCTTGTGGATCTGGCGTGCAGAGCACCATCACTGGAAGCCCGGCGACGACTGGCAACCAATTGTCACCTCGACCTATGTCGAATCTGGAGGGGAGAGACTGGTGATTGACCCGCTTGTTCCGAAAGCGGCAGCTGAAGAACTGTGGAAACGTCTAGACAGCCGGCCGCCAACGATGGCTGCAGCGATAATTCCTGACCACGTGCGCGACATTGACGAATTCGTCCGTCGCTATGGAGCCCGCGGCTTCGGTCCGAGGCTGTTCTGGCCTGACGACGTCCCAAAGACGCCGCTGACGATGATCGAATCGGACCAGGTGCTTCCTGGAGGCTTTGTTGCTCTCTATGATGGAAGAGGGCGGCTTGAGACACCTCTTTTGCTGCCTGAGCAGCGAGCGATAGTCTTTGGAGATGGGCTAACTGAGCGAGGTGGCGATCTCAGGATCTGGGGTTCACCGTGGCATGAAAAGCGAGCACTGCCAGCAATGCGAGAGTTACTCAAGGTTCCATTCGAGAAAGTAATCATTTCTCACGCTGACCATGAGCCGGTGCACAACCGCGCCGCCTTTGAACGCGCGCTAAACCTTCCTCCCTGGGAGGGCTAGCGGACCCCCGAAATTCCTGACCTTGCAATGACTGCAACCTAATAGACACGACCAGAAGGGAGGCGCGAATCGGTTTGTACGTTAGTATTTCCATCCACAGCCCACATCCGGACAAAGAAAAGCTAGTGATCGATTCTATGCATCGATATGGTGAGATAGCGAAGAAACAGCCTGGCCTTGTCAGCGTACACACGCTGAAAGATGAGAACACTGGCGAGCTTATTGGAATGGCCATATGGTCCTCGAAAGAATCATTTCTGGCTGCTAGGCCTGCCTTGATGAAGGTGACAGAGAAGGATGATTTTGACGCGGGGGAGAAAGCCCCAATCAGGGGCCACCGCTTAACCCCCGTCTAGGACCCAGCTGACACACTGGGGTGTTGCGGTTGAAACCGAGACCCAGTTCTAGCCGATCGGTCAAGAGCCTGGTGAGCGGTGGAATCGCCATTAAGGAGATTTCTATTCGCGCTGTCCCGTCAGGAGTTTTCGCCGCCCTGACAAAGCCCGCAAAGCTGGACACGTGGTTCACAACAGGGTCCAAGGTCGACCTCCGCGTCGGAGGAAGCTACACCAATAAGGACAAGGATGCTGGAAGATTTCTCGAGATTGTGCCCAACAAACGCCTCCGGTTCACATGGGACAACCCGGATCATGCACCGGGAACCATAGTGGAAATAGTCCTCACCAGAAACCGGGAAGGAACAACCGTTTCACTATTACATCACGGTTTTAGCAAGAGGAAGGATTTCGAACACTACTCTTCCAACGTGTCCGGCTGGAGCTGGGCGCTTTTCAATCTGAAAGCCTACCTTGAAGGGAAACCAGTGGTCCAGTACGAAGATTGGCTCAAGAAAAAGTGAGACTCGCAACTACTTGGGTTCCCTGGTTTGAGCCAGCCGCACGCTCCTTCTTCTCCGCCGTCGGTAAGCTTCTGCCAAAGCCTGTCCACTTCCTCCTGTGTTTTGCAGTCCACCGAGAACGATATGGCTACGGTGAACTTGAATTGGGGTCCACCGTTTAATGCGATGAAATCTTGTCCCTCGATTTGGACTTCCACAGTCATCACCTTCCCGCCGGCCTCCGATGGATCTCAATACCCCTCTTTTCCATAGCAGACTAATCTTTCCAATCTTTGAATTCTTGAAAACGGAAGTGTAAGAATTTCGCGCCTCCTCTGCCTTGTCGTCGAACCAGAAGAATGGCGTGATCTTCTACATATGAGCAACTGTGCATCAGATCATTTGCTAACTCTACTGCCGTGGTCGGTACGATTGGGCTACGGTAGTTTCAGCTAGCTGACCTATCTATGTTCTTCCATCAGATATTGACGATCGGATATCTTTGGGTCCGGAATACATCGGGCTGGCTCCAGGGTTTGCGAGAGAAGTCCTCGAGGTCTTCGACACCTGGGAGAAGAAAGAATCTATTCCAATGAAGGTCGAGGAACTAATACTAATCCTCCGCATAGAAATCGATAGACGCTATAACCCAAATCCGCATTACCAAGAAAAACAAAAGGTCCCCGTATTCAAGGACCCAACAATGCTGTCCAGGTGGGTAATAGCGAATTTTTCTCGGCCCTCGAGGCCTAGTCGAGTCTCGCGCCAGAGATGAGTCTACACGTAGATGTTGGACCTGCCCAGCTTGTCAAGATCGAAGCCCAGTCGTCCGACCATGTACTTGAAAACGTCCCTTCCAACCTCCGTCGCCTTCTCCGAGTCAACCAGGTCCTTCCGGAACCGGGACAATAGACTAACAGAGATATCCGTCAACGCCGCAATCAGCGTCACAACCTCCTCCACCGACACCTGCTTCCGGTCCTCGAAAACGTCCTTCTTGATGAACTCCAAGACCATACGCGCATACTTCGCCATACCGTCCCCGCCCTCCTCCATATCAGAAAGCACAGGACCCGAATCAGACATAGACAAGAGAGAAGATTATCGGCTAAATAAGAGACACGACGAGAAGAGACGACGTGCAGAGACCCAGCCTCGCCACCACAACTATCTCCGTTCTCAGCTTCATCCTCGGATCCTGGCTCATCTTCGACGCCACACGAAAACTGGTCACAGGATACTACACCGGAGAACAGACGATCGGACTAGGACCCTGGGCCACAACCGTCTCCACCATAGGAATACGAACATCAGATACGGCCCTCCCGTTCGTCTTCCTCGGCATACTTTGGATCGTCAACGGAGCTATCGTCTTGCTCGGATCCAGCACAAGATACGAGCGTGCTATCGCGATATCTATCATCACGCTGTTCTACGCTTTGCCTGGAACTCTCATCGGCCTCGTGACTATCTTCCTGTCCCTAAGGGAAAAACGGCTCGCGAAGCCCCGCTAGTGATTAGCGATGCGTGTGATTCATCCGTCGCTTCGTCCGCGCCAGATTCGCCCGCGCCCTAACCGTGAGCAGAACAAGCGAGCCAATCAACCCCAAAAGCCCACCGATAACAAGCAGCCACATGCTGGTAGAGATCGCAGAGAACGTCCCACAGAGGAAGCAGCCTCCGCTGGGACCTCCTCCTGATCCTCCGCCTGAGCTTCCAGAAGCCGCTTTGTCATTGACTGTTTGAGAGCTGGTAGAGGTTTTCGGTGGAGTAGACGAGTCTTGAACGGTCTCAGTCACTATGTACGACTGAACACCAGCGTAGGTATGGGTGACTGAGGCTCCAGTGGCGGTATTACCATCACCGAAATCCCAGCTTATAGTGTAGGGGCCCATTCCTCCCAGGATTGTTGCCGTGAACGTTACAGGTGAGTTCACGACAGGGATTGAGGGAGAGAGTGTGAAGCTCGTTGTCAGGTCCGACGGATTAGACATTCCAAAGATTTCGGTCATCGGCGCTGCAGCGGCATCGTTCGCGGCCAGAGTTGACAGACCGAAGTTGTTCTCCATCAGATGGAGAATCGAGAACTCGTCATACACGTCGCTAGAGGAAACGTAACCCTGCTTGACAATTCCTGGACTGTAGAACATGATCGGAGCTGGGTCGTACTCGTCCCACCAGAGCATCAGCATAGTCCTGTACCCGGGCGCAAAGAGAGTGCTGGCCAGAACCGATCCTGAAGCTGGACTCGCCAAAGATCCTGACGATCCGACGAGGAGGTCGTGGAGATATGAGTCTCCGGTCTGGATGGAGTTGTCGTGCATGTTGTGGCCATCCGTTGGAGTCAGCCAGATGAAATTGGCAGGCGATCCGGAGTTCAACGCTGCCACATACTCGGGATCGAGCGGACCAGTGCTCCCGTGAATGTTGGAACTCGTGTGAATGCTGGAAAATCCTGTGAAGGGGAAGTGGTCGTTTCCTCTCGGACATCCGTCCTCGCAGAACGCCTGCCATTTCAGACCTCCCGAGGCCATTCGATCCATGAGGGTGGGAGCGTTGATACAGCAAGAGTACCCGTCAGAGATTCCCTGGTCAGATCCGGAAATCAACGCCGTATAGCAGCCAGCTGAACATCCTCCAATAGTCCTCCCGGAGGCACCGTAACCATGGTAAAGAGGAATCGTCGCTCCAGCGGCCAACAGGGTTGCAATAAATGGAGCATTCGAGCTTCCAGCTCCGGTACCCATAACATCTGCATAATTCTGGTTCTCCATCGCTACGACAACGACACTGTCGAAGTAGGTTCCTGACGCTGCATGTGCCCGCGGAAGAGCAGGCACTGCAATCATCCCAATGACTAGCAATGCGACTAGTAATAGAGTTCTCAATCTCAACGTTCTCCTTCAGGTTTGAACCCGGCAACGCTGTGCTCCGGGTGCGGATCTAACGATACCATTTCTTGTTCTCAATCTCAACATTCCTTCACGACCTCGGGCGCGATGATTATGGCCCGAGCCGAACGGTCTGCTCGCACTGCCGAACGAGAACCAGACTCCCTGTTGTGAGCGAGTTCCTCGGCAAGAAACTAGTATACCATGCATTTTCGGTATAGGCGATACCGAACCTCTTGTCCAAGATTCGGGTTCTCCTGCCCAGTCACCACTGCAGTCTTGCGTGGAAGCACAGTGCCCAAGGGCCTTCGAGTTGGCCTCGAGACTAAGGAACCCGAGAAACAGCAGGTCTGGAGGGGAAGCTGAATCCCTCTACTCGGTTGTCGACTCCGAAAAGTTCTGTTTCAATCAGGGTCGCTCCCGCCTGCGAGACTGAATCCGTCGTGTGGTGAAGGAGGAGTCTCATGAAAAATAACTCGTTCCCAATTTCTGAAGAACCTCGAGGCTCAGCGGTTGGAGCTACTAACGGCTCCATTGCTCCAAACGGCGCATTATTCCAATCTCATTCATAACATCTGCGGTGCAAACCGATTACTTCGTTAGTTGGTGAGTTCGAGGCGAAAATCTGCTAAACGATAGCCTTCCTACCGCCTCGAGTGTAATATCGAACGAGGATGTATGAGATAACGGGGATTGCAACCACGCCTTCAAGCAAGGGAATCGGATCGGCGAGAATATTCTGCAAGTTCGCCAGGATTTCCAACCGGAACAATACGAACCAACCCGCGAGAAGAGCGATGCCGACCACAAACAATGGAACCTGAAACGGTTTTAACTGCGGCAGCTTTGGAAGCTTGTCTCTCCTTTGCGTTTCCCCCGCTGCGAACAGCATCGCAATCGCCGAGTAGCCGACCGCCCAGACTGGGTTGGATTCAATGAGTTCTGCAAACGGGTGCGCATGGGCAAGTCCAAACGGGTACGCCAGCCAGATTGCAATGACTGCTAGAGAACCTACTAGGAATCCACGATCCAGAAGATGACTATTCTGGGCGAATCCGTAGACTCGTCTCCAGGGAACAGGCTGGCTTCCCTCCCTTAGGTCCGGGTCCGCGGCGTTGACGTATCCGAGTACATCCTCCTGATAGAAGTAGACTCTTACGTTCGGGTCGGGCGTACTCTGGCTCATGGTCTGGTCGTACATTCCTCGTTTCACGAGTCTCGTTAGAGGGTAGAACCATTCGACGCCCCTGTCCTTCGCGGTTGTGAAGGAGTCTTGAAGCATGTGGAGAAAGATCCCCAGGGAGAAGAATGGGTTTACCAAGTAACCGATGAGTATCATGAATACGTTGTGGAATCTTGCGCGGTGATACTGCTCTTCGGCGTAGACTTGCTGTCTGACGTACCAGTATTCCCTGTCAAGATCAGGGATCAACGTTCCGAGACCGATCAATAACACGATCTCAGGATTGTTCCCGAAAAAGACCGCTCCAATGGCCAATCCGAACGAGAGATGCGAAGGAAGGTCCAAGATTCTTCTCGTGAAATTACTCTCAAAATAAAAGCTAGCGCGGACCAACGATCCTCGGCGAAACTTTGGGCTTCACACCCTCAGCTTCTATTCGATAATGTCTGGAGGTTTTTCCCAAATATTGGCAGAGCTGCCCGGACCCATCATGGGGACCCCTATTTCCCGAGTTACCCGATAATCAGAGTTAACCCATATCCGAGAGCAAATCCTAGAGCTGGCGAGATAGCCCAGCTTGCAATGATGAGGAAGACGTTTCTGGCGTTCATGACCCGCATCTTGCTGGCCAAGCCGGACCCTATGATTCCCGAGGAGACTGTTTCAGTGGTGGATAATGGAACTCCAAGCTGGTTCGCCAATTCAACTGTTCCGGCGCCCAGTAGCTGGGAATAGAACGCGTTAGGGTACCGGAGGTTGTAGATTCCCTCCGTCAGTCTTCTTAGAGCGCCTCTACCGAGAGCAAACACTCCAAGAACGCTTCCAGTCCCGACCACCACAGTTGCAACCTGAGACTGGTTGGAGGGCACGCCGGCGATAAGTCCTAGAGCGTTGCTGCCGGTGACGTATGCGGAGAGAAAGGCCATCACGATCAACCCGGCCTTCAGTAGTGAGAGTTTCAGCCATAGGTTTCGTACGCTATATCGGTCGTCG
Organism: Candidatus Bathyarchaeia archaeon; assembly: GCA_035935655.1. Taxonomy (NCBI): domain Archaea; kingdom Thermoproteati; phylum Candidatus Bathyarchaeota; class Bathyarchaeia (SeqCode); species Bathyarchaeia archaeon. Next base: position 122,351 of record DASYWW010000046.1, on the reverse strand, counting down.
AGTCGGACGAAGAGCAGTCCGAGACCTGTCGCTACTATTGGCGCGCTTATCCAGAAGAGGAGAATGAGAACCAGATAATCGGTCTGATGTAGCGCGCGGACAGCGAAACTCACACCCAAGATTGTCCCGGTTAGCGATTTTGAAAGAGATAGAGGGATCTTGGACAGTTCTCCTCCGATGAAAATTAGCAGTGTAGCTAGGAGTATCGAGAAAATTTCCGTGCTAGTTTCGGCTGGAAGAAAGGTTTGCCTGACTCGAAAGAGCTTGGGACCCTCGACCAACAATCCCAGTAGATATCCTGCAAGGGCGATCATGATTCCCGAGCGTTTGTTGACCATTCTACTACCGATAATCGTCCCACAGCATGCTGAGAGATTGTTTCCGCTTACGACGGCTCCCAAAAGCCCCGCTAAAACAAGGGAAAGAGCGTCAAGGGAAAGGTTCAATATTGGGCTTCCTAGGCGCCGAGACCCTTCATTATCGCGATAACAAGGTCCGACGCGTCCTCGCAACGGTCGAGAATATCATCGGCCTCGATCGTGGTCTCGATGTAGTTGTGGAAGGAAGCGTAGTCAAGCACTTCCCAAGATCCATAAATCTCGTCGAGCATATTGTCCTTAACATCATCTCCCTGTTCTTCCAATCGTTCAATCTTCTTGGCGAGTTCAAGAGATTGCCTCATGTCTGAGCCTGCGATGTTGAAGAGTTTCCGTAGCACCTGAAGCTGCATGAGCCCAATCTCTATCAAGCGAACTTGATCTTTGCGGATGATCGCGTCGAATTCTTTGGCCTCCCGCAACGGCCTCTTGCTCACCCTTCTGATCTGGCGTGACAACGCGTGAGCTCTGTCGAGAACACCGTCAACAGAGTCGGCTAACCTCTCGAACTCTCTCATTAGAAGCGCCGATATGGATCCCTTCCCGAACATTTCCTCAAGCGATTGAACTATCGTGTCTCCCTTCTTCTCCAATAGACTAATCCTGTTAGTGCATGTTTCAATATCCGAGAGTCCATTGGGAGAGTTAGTAAGTATCTTGATTAGAAGATGAAGCGACTCCTCGCCGAGGCTAGCGAGCTCATCGATCCGGGTGAAAGCGTCCCTCTCGCCCAGCTGGAAGAAGCCTTTGACGCGACGAATCACTTGGTTCATAACAATCATTCTCCACTGGAAAGAGAGAGGGTATCTAAGCGACCTTGACAATTCAGCCCGGACGGGCTAGAAAAGAATGCTGTATCTATCAATCTGACACCGAGGCTCCCCAACCTCTGCCTTAGAGACGCAGCAGAAGAATCAGATTCGCGATAGCTAGATCGATTATTGTCAACGGAATGGATCTCTTCGCGAACCGGGCGAAACTCAACCTTTGTTTAGGCTTGTTTAGAATGTTCAACGCGACAATGTTGGAAGCCGTACCCACAGGCGTAGCCATTCCTCCTATCCCAGTGCCCACAGCGAGCGCCCAGGCAAGTGGCGCGATGGGCACGCCGGGAGTGTTAGCCATAACCGCAATGACCGGTATGAAAACCGTGGCCAATGGCACGTTGTCTACAACCTGTGAGATCAGCGCGGTTACCCAGAGAACCAAGGTCACTGCCAACGCGACGTTTCCTCCAGAGATCTGTATCATCTCGCTCCCTAGCATTGAGAGGACTCCTGTTTTTCCGAGGGCGGCTACGAGAATGAACAAGCCTCCGAAAAAGAAGAAAATCTGCCAGTCTATTCGAGCGAGGACGTGCTGAACCTCGTTCGACCGGGACGATTCGTAGACCAGTATGAGAAATGCGGGGAGAAGAGTTGCGAGAGCGGCTGAGACCCCGAGAAAACTGTGGACGACAAGAAAGCTAACTGCGAGCAATAGGGATACGAGACTAACCCGCAACAGTCCACGGTCCTTCACAGCTTCTGAGGGGCTCCGCAGATCGAGAACGGGTCTCTGCCGATGACGTCTCATCGCGTCCCGATGGAGAAAATTCCGATTTTTTAGATAGAGTAACGCGCCGTTCACCGCAATTGCGGCAAGAGCTATCGGTGCTGTGTTCTGTAGAAACTGGTTGAAGGTCAATCCGAGAGAAGAGCCGATTATCACGTTTGTTGGGTCTCCTACCATGGTAGCCAGGCCGCCTATGTTTGCGGCGAGAACCTCTGCAATGACGAATGGAACCGGGTCGATCTCCAGGCCTTCAAACACTTCTACCGTCAGAGGCACGATGAAGAGTGCGACCGTCACGATATCAAGGAGGGAGGCCATTCCGGCGGTCATGAGTGGGAGAAGGACGTACATGCGGAGGGGATGAGCATCGACCGATCTTGCAAGGTGTAGTCCCACCCATTCGAAGAATCCTGCTTCGCGGAGTGATGAGGCGATGATGAACATTCCCAGCAATACTCCGAGCGCCTGCCAGTTGATTGCTGAAGCTAGATCCGATTCCGTGAGAACGCCGGTTCCCACCATCAACGTTGCGCCTAGAACGGCTGCAGAGGGCTTGTGGAAGCGATCCGAGAGGATGAGAATGTAGGTGCCGATGAAGACTCCGATAACTATGACGCCTATTGTCGTGGAGAGAACCAAATTCCCTCGCGGCTAGAGGCTTGTTTCGTAAAAAAGGCTCCCTTGAAAAGAGTGGGCTCATTTTTCTGCTTAGGATTCTAGGTTCCGAGGCGGGGTAGGCTGACGAGTATCAGTCTGTTTCCTTGCAAGGATGGCTTATCGTGTCTCTCTACTTCGGTTATGGTTTTGTTGATTCGTTTGAGTTCTGCCAGAGCGTGATTGTAGGCTTTGTCTGACAGAATTGAGTAGGAAAGGGTGATTCGTTCTTCAGCGACCGCGTTGGCGATTTGTTTCAATGTCTTTTCGTCTGCGCTGGCGATCTCTTCGGCCATGAGGCGAAAATCCAATCCTATTGAAACGAGGGTCGACTGGAGAATGGTCTTGAGTTCTTCAGGTCTCGCGGCCTTGAGCCTTTTCCTCTGTTCAGAGGGGTCTAAGGCTTCGAAGAACTTTTCGTCCAGGCGGTAGTACTTCTCAACATAGTTCTTCTTGACGAGGGCCTCGGGCTTGGCGAGAATACCGTCCCTTACCATTTGACTTACGAAGTGGTAGAGGTTTGCTTTGCTGACCCTTACGAGCTTTGACATCTGAGTCACAGTCATTTTGTCTTGGTGAGTGAGAAGCATTAGAATGCCGAGCTTTGTGGGATTCTGGAGCGTGTTTAGGAGTACGTTGTAGATATCTCTCTTTGACATTACCAGAAGGCTCAAATACGCGTCAATTTAATTGTTACGTATCAAGGGAGTTTATACGTGACCCTCGATCAGATAGAGCAGCGGAAACCTAGCTTCCGTCGGGTGTTCTCCAACAGATCCTTCAGTCTTCTCTGGATCGGTCAAATGGTTTCGCAGTCAGGAGACTACATCTTCGACATTGTAGCGCTCTGGCTGGTCCTGCAACTGACAGGGGACATTTTCAAAGTAGGGTTGACAACTGCGACCATTCTCCTCCCTCCAGTTGTGATCGGCCCTCTCGCAGGGGTCTACGTGGACAAGTTCAACCGTCGAGACATCATTCTCCTCAGCAATATTTTCCAGGCCACAACAGTCGCAGCTATCGCAGTTCTCTATACATTGGAGGCTCTCACCTTCCCGATTCTACTCGTACTACTGTTTCTCTTGAACGCTGGCGCTCAGTTTGTCAGACCCGCTGTCACGGCGATCATCCCGGGGCTTATGGCTAAGGAGGATCTTGCAGCAGCAAACAGTCTTTTCACGATCAGCTCATCTCTGAACCAGATTGCTGGATTCGGGATAGGGGGGTTGCTGGTCCTATTTTTGGGAATAGAGCTCCCGATCTATTACGATAGCTTCACTTTCGTATTCGCTTCTGCTAGCGTGTTCTTGATCGCTCGATCGGTTCTCGATGTTCCTTCCGTCACATCTTCGGCGTCCATCGACGGCGAGAATCCTTCTTCGTTCATGGACAAGTTTCTCCAAGGACTACGTTTCATACGGACCAGTCGTCTCTTGTTGGAGATCATCGCTCTGGCCTTAGTCCTAAACTTTTTCGGCGGAGGAATCCAAGCTCTCATAGCACCCTACGCAAAGATAACTGTCCACGGCAACTCTGGAATTTATGGTGCAATGCTAGCCGCACTGTCGCTCGGAACAGTGCTCGGCTCCATCGTGATCGGCAAGATAGAGGCGAGAAAGTATGTCGGAAAACTGTTGTTCCTCGGCGTCTTGGGAACGGGAAGCTCCGTGTCTGTCATCGGGTTCACCACAGTAGCATCGTATAGCATCATGCTCATGCTTGTAATCGGCGTTTCTCTAGCCTTTGCAAATCTCCCACTGCAAGTGCTCATCCAAGCGAAGGTTCCCGGCAACTTGCTGGGACGTGTCTTCACCTCCCTCGGAGCGCTGGTAACCGTTGCGACCCCAATTGCCGCGGTCACAACCGGCGGTGTCGCAACCACTCTACAGATCGGTCCCACGCTACAACTTTACGGGATTCTCATGATAATCGTGACCGCAGGCGCATATCTCATCTTCCAAGAAGTGCGAGATGCAAAATACTGAGAGCTATCTCTCTGACCCCGCAATAGAACGATCGAGTGCTTGGAACTCTGTTAGGTCTGCAATTGCCTGACGGTCAAGTAATCCTTCAGTCTCGTCGTCTGGCGGACGCATATGCTTGTCGATGTTTCCAGACATCAGATTCTTGACGAGGTGGGCGAACTCGTGTGCCAAGGTCACGAGAGGCTCGCGTGAGAGCTCGAAGACCGTGATCAGAAACTCGGTACGACTATTCTTTTCGCGGAAAGAGAGTAGTCCCTCGTAGTAGCCTGCTCTAGTGCCTTTGATGGGGGGAGGCGGTCTGTGACTGTACTCTATCAATAATCGGCTCCTATCCACACGGTATTTTTGGCATAAGAACGCTAGGAATTCGGTGAAGTGGTCAGGGTATTCGGTTCCTTCCATGGGGATGGTCAATACGAATTCAGGATCCTTTAGAAGCTGAGTCTGGACCTGTTAGAATAAAAACTCGCCCATTTCAAGCCCGAATCTCGATTCTGGAAAGAGACACCTTACTATCCTGAAATTCGTTCGGAATTGTCCGCTTCTTTCAAGTCCATCCGAGCCCACAATTGCGCCCTGAATCGCCTGTCTCGGCTGTTATAAGCACCAGACGGGAAATGGTTTCTGGAAAATAGGGGGTCTTAGCGACCGACCCTCGCACCGCAAGAGTGGTTGATGGTTGAGAGTTCCACGCGCAGTTTTGAGCATAGTTTTATCAACAAAGCAACAGCCGAGACCTCATGCCACATCATCGGTACAAGCTACCTGACCTTCCTTACGCGTACAACGCCCTCGTCCCGACAATAAGCGAGGAGATCATGCGGTTACATCATGACAAACACCATCTCGCTTATGTAAACGGCGCAAACGCCGCCCTGGACAAGCTGCAGAAGGCGCGCGAGACCGGGTTCGCCGGCGTCGACATCAAAGCAATCGAGCGAGACCTCGCCTTCCACGGTTCAGGCCACACAATGCATAGCACTTTCTGGCCCAACATGAAATCGAACGCTGGAGGAAAACCAGGCGGCAAGATAGCAGACCAGATCAACACTGACTTTGGCAAGTGGGAATCGTTCAAAGAACAATTCGGCACCGCCGCCAAACAGGTTGAAGGAAGCGGCTGGGCTGTCCTAGCATACGAACCGTGGACCCAGCAATTGATCACGCTCCAGGCCGAGAAACACAACGACCTAACGGTACAAGGAGTAGTCCCAATACTCGTCCTCGACGTCTGGGAACACGCATACTACTTGCAATACCGAAATGATAGAGCCGCATATGTCGACGCTTGGTGGAACGTCGTCAATTGGGACGACGTCGAAAAGCGTCTTGAAAAAGCCAGACGATAGACGCGCGCCCCCCCAAACTCGAACCCTTTTTCATTTTTGTCCTCTTCAAGGCGCCAGAGATTCTGCAACTTCAATTCTAGAAGCCGGAGACATTTCCAGAGTTCTAACATTCTTCTGAAGGTCATTGTCATAGGCCAATCTGAAGTGCCACGGCGGCTCTCGTCCCCTGAAAACGTGTCCCGCGGTAACCAAAGCGAGTGCTAGCTCCTTCTTCTGACCGTGCATGTGAGGACCAGTTAGTTTGGCTACTTGGACTGCTCGGAATCCTTCCGCGTAAGTATGCCAACGTTTCCTCTTCTTGTCGTAGAAAGGAGTTGCTTCCATCAGTCTCGCCGCATATGCAATCACCGCTCGATCATTCATTATGATGCTAATCTTCGCACGCCACTCGTCATTCCCGTAACTTGCCCAGAGAACTGACCCCTCGCCCTCTATGATTCCCGCCAACCAAGCTCGGTCCTCTCCGCAACGAAGAGCTCGTGTTACCTGACCTTGAATTTTCTTCTTTCGAGCACGAATGCTGAAGACCGCTGACTTCTGCATGTCCCTGTTACAGAATGGACCCATTTGCTTGAGATCGTCTTTTCTCGCACTGGTCGACGAAACTATTCGACTCGATCTATCAGAATTATACGCCTGGGTGACCTAAAGAAGAACGACTGGCGAACTACATTCATGCTCGGCTGACCGTTGTCAGCTGGGACGATGTCGAGAAGCGGCTAGAAAAGGCCAGACGCTAGCTCCTCCAAGTCTTCCTCCTCTTCCTTTTTCTTCGCTACGGCCACAGGCTTTACCGCACGCGCTTTGACCTTGACCTTGGACGCCGGAAGCGGCTTGCCATGCCCCGGACAGATAATCTCTGGACCCAGATCCAAGACCCGTCTAATGCTCGCCCCGGTCTGAGGAATACTCTCCATTAACAACGGCTCCACAAGCCGGCCACGACGAGCTCTAACGAGATCCCCGACAATGGCTACACTTGGCTGGTTAAGAAACAGCGTAACCGACCCCTTCGTATGTCCAGGCGTCCAGATCACAGACCCATCCAAACCCACTTCTTCCAACACAAATTCTTCGTCCGCAGCGAGATCCACCTTAGTCGTATGAAACTTGATAATCCGAAAAAGCTTCAACGACCAATATTCAAGCGTTGTAAGCCTTCTCACCATTCTTCCATAGAAGCTCCAAGCACTCGGAGCCGTTATCACGAGAGTCCCAGCCGCGTATGGCTTCTCAAAGGGATGAGAAGCCAGCTTCGCTCCTGTCTGTTTTTTCAAAGCAGCCGCACTCCCGATATGGTCCAGGTGCCGATGAGTCAACAGTACAAGCTTCAGGTCCGAAGGTTTCCTTCCGAGTTTTGCGACGGCCTTGAGAATTCCCTTCTCGCTCCCGGGCAGACCGCTGTCCACTAACACGAGACCTTTTGGAGCCTCAACAAGGTAGGTGTTGGCCGCTCGAGCAGGAACCCTGTAAACCCCCTCAGCAATCTTGCGCAACTAGAGAGACTACCTTTCTATTCCCGACCCATGTTTTTGCGATAGAATCTTGCTCCGCTCAATGCCTACCCTGGCCTTCACGCTTGACCCATCGCGAGCCAATTTAAGAATGGTGAACCGAACGCACGGCATCACCAGTCCATAGAAATGAGTTTCACGATTCGAAATTTACTCGCGAATGTTGAGTTTCTCTATCTCTCCGACTCGCTCGAGAATCTCATCCAATGGGCAAGGATCGAGATCAGGTTTTCTCATGTATGCGGCAGCGGTTGCATTCGCGAAGGACAATCGTTCCGTGTGACCAAGGCCTATGCCCTGCGCAAAAACGTCACCCGCGTTCCACGCATCTCCAGCCCCCGTGACCTTGAGCGGAGGTGTGCTGGCACAGAGGACTCGTTCTCTCTGGCCGTCAATGAAAGTCGCGGAGAAGACCGGAGTGTGAAGATCAACCCTACTTCCAAGCATGCTGAAGACACCGGCGGCCTTGAATAATGGATTCTCCTCATCCCCTTCAAACCCTCCCGTCTCCTCGCGGACAGCAGCGGCCAGTTGGGTGAGCTCATTCTCGTTAACGCTAAGAACGTCAACGAGCCCCTTGGAGAGAACCCGATCGTTGAGCCTCGGAATCTCGCTTGCCCTCGAAGTGGGATCTCCAGGGTCAAAGAAAGTTACCCCTTTTCCCTCATTCTTCACGGTCTGAAACACCTCCTCAGCCAACTCAGTCCCCTTCAAGTTCTGGTTCCAGTTGAAAACACATACAAAATCAGCTTCGCGTATCAGCTCCCGGTCCTTTTCGGCCAGTTTCTCAGGGCCGAACTTCGATAACGATCCGGGATCGCTTGCCATGATGTTGACCTGTCTCCCCGAATGCTGAGCCTCAAAAGCGAGAGTGCTAGAGAGAGATCCAGTAGTTCTGACATGAGACAGATCGGCGCTCTTCAGAAATTGAGCGAGAGCCATACCGCCAAACTCGTCTGTCTCGATCACAGGAACCACGTTTACGCCTAGCTTGGCGAGCTGGGCCGAAAAGTTGGAAGCATTTCCGCCTCTACCAACCAAGTGCTTCCAGCCAAGCAGGTTTCCACCTCCTCTGGCCGCAACATCAACCATTGCTTTAGCCATCTCGTCAAGCTCGCCGGCAAAGGTGAGGATGTAGTCGAGATAGAAGTCCGGCATCGCAACAACCTTGAACGCGTGTTTGCCTGCTGCCTTTTCCTTCAGCGTAGATGCAAGCCGAGACAAATATTTGTCACCATAATTGATCGTATTTTCCTACTATTAGTTGATAAGGCTCGCTCGAACAATACAAAACAACTTGGACCGAAACATGCCCGAGGAACACGAGCACACCATAACAAGACACAAGATCCAACAACTCATATCCCGAATACTGCGCACTGCAAAGTTTGACACCGAGACCATTCATGAGCTCAAAGAAGACAAGACCGCAACCGGGCAGGCAGTCGCCGTACTGCTCCTAGTGGGCCTGTCCTACGGACTCGGATACAGCATTTTCACGGGACTCCAAACACGCAGCCTATCACCCAACCAGCTCATATCAGGAACCATAGCCAACATGATCTTTACCGACTTCGCGGTGTTCATATGGTCCGCGACGGTCTTCCTCGTCGGAGCAAAACTTTTCCAGGGCAAAACCGGCTATTGGCAATTAGCCAGACCTCTATTCTTCTCTACTGCCCCAGGCACCCTGTTTATCTTGATCGCCATACCATTCTCGCCGATCATTGTAACTACGGCAGTTATCGCCTCGGCCTGGATTGTGTCAGCGGAGTTCGTCGCCCTCAAGAACGCGATGGGTTTCAACACGCAACGGGCGCTATTAACCTCAGTTGTAGGCCTGTTAGTCCTCGCCTTCATCCAAATGACGGTCTAGCCGAACCGAAGTCAAGACTTTGGAGGATCCATAGTTGTTTAGAGATTACCCGTACATTCCAAGAGGTTCAACCTTACACGATGCGGGAGAAAATCGACAAATCTTCCCGTTAGTTGATAAGCGCCGGGACCGATAGAGACGAAGGAAAAACTGAACACGTTGATCTGGCACTTCTCTAGTAGACAGGATCTCAGCGTCAAAAAGTTAGCACTCCGGGTGCTCAAAGCCGCAATATTTGACGCGGACATATCCAGAGAACTACGAGATGATCCAACCGCGACTCTTCAGTCCATTTCTCTCCCTGCGATAATCGGGCTATGCTACGGCGCTGGCTTGGGTCTTTTTGGATTCCTTGTCGCCGGGACGTCCCTCTTCGACATACTTACAGTAACCGCGATCGATGTGCTCTCAGCCATCATCATTGCTTTGATCTGGTCAGGAACCACCTACTTAGTCGTCAGGAAACTCTTCCGAGGATCGATTGGCTACTGGGAGCTCGCTCGCCCTTTCTTCTTTTCTTGGTCACCAGGCGTCTTGTTCATTCTCATGGCCACTCCAATCCCCACAATTTCAGAAATTGTTCGCGCCGCAGGTACCATTTGGATTGGTATCGCAAACGTATTCGCAGTAAAGAACGCCGCGCGCATTAACACTCAGCAGAGCATGCTGACATTCATAACCAGCGTCGTTCTCATCATATTTGTCGGCGCACTGGTCTTATACATAGTCCAATTCCTCGGCTTCTAGATAGGCCCCCGATCTAATCGATGCTCCAACTCAAATCCCTCTTGGGAAGAAAAGGCAAGTCGTCTAACTGATGTCAAGGACGACTCTGCCAATTCGTAACTACTTTCGCGGTTCCTGAACACTCGCAGCCTTGGAAGTTAACAATTTGGACCTCGTGAAAATCTCCATGGCTTGGTCTTTGGTCATGTCATGATCCTTGTAGAGATGGTCCTGCAATTCGTAATAGGTTGCGAATGTCCTCTCGATACCCTTCACTGAGCACATGAAGCAGAGGATCTTATCTTGAACCATGCAAGCCAAGCCCGTAATTTCTAAGAATAACAGATAGCCTGGATAAAAAGAGACTTCCCAATTAAATGAGAAGTTAACTAAGTAGAGTCGCCCAAAACAAGGCGGAGAAAATTGACCCAGAAGTCTGGAGGATTCATCAAAGACCCTATTCACGGCTATGTCAGAATCAGCCAGACAGAGAGATCGGTAATCGACACGGAGCCCGTTCAGAGGCTCAAGCGCATTCGCCAACTTGCCGGGTCAGAATTTGTCTATCCTGCAGCAAACCACACTCGGTTCGAACATGTAATCGGCGCAATGCATCTAGCCGGATCTCTCGCAGAGGCGTTACCTATCGACCTCCCCCGACAACTACAGGAACAGCTTCGCTTGGCCGCACTTCTTCATGACGTTGGACACGGCCCATTTTCACACGTCTTTGAGCCCCTCCTGACAAAATACCTTGGAAAGAATCACGAGGACTTTGTTCCATGGCTTGTGAACGAGACCGAGATCTCCGAAAGACTTGAGGCGGCTGGCCTCAATGCCAGGACCCTAGGTAAACTCGCGGTTGGAAACTTAGCGAATAGAACGTATCCGTACTTGGACCAGATAGTCAGCAGCGACGTCGATGTCGACAAGATGGATTACGTTGTCAGAGACTCCTTCCACACAGGCGCAGGATACGGCTCAATAGACGTTCACCGCCTGCTGTACGCGATGGACATCATTGACAAGACCCTTTCAATTGATGGATCAGCAGTTGCAACGCTTGAGAGCTTCCTCCTTGCACGGTTCGAATCCTTTCGAACAATATACTTCCACAAGGCTTCCAGGGCAGTTCAGATCATGATGGTGAAGGCCTTGGAAGCTGCAAGAGATGAGCTCCATTTGCTAGACTTTGATGAACCTGAGGATTTCCTCAGACTCGATGATTACAAAGTATGGACCGCACTGAAGGAGTGTAAGAAGTCTAGGAAGATAATGCAGGACCTCGAGGCTAGGCGGCTCCTAAAATGTGCATACGAACGCACACTGTTTTCCCGCAAGGAGCTGGTGACTGATAGAGTATCAAACGAGCACATTCGCGGGGAAATCGAGCAACAGATTGCCAAGAAGGCGAGGATTTCACCGGAGGATGTGATCATCGACGCACCCAGCCTACCATCAGTTCCCTACCACAATACTGTGGACTTAAGCTCCATGGATGTACCCGTGTTTATGCGGGCTCCTAATGGAAAGAAACAGATCGTTCCTCTAACGGACGTTTCCAAGATTGCTGGCGTTCTCCACACGTTCATGAACCTAGTGAGGGTCTACACTAGGGAATCATACCGATCGAGAGTCGAATCTGCGGCGAGCCAGATTCTCGGAACAACAGCTACATCGAAACGGATCGACTAATTCTAATTCGTCCAACGCCTCGATCCTGTCACTTCGTTGGAATTCTACAAGTTACACCAGCACTTTATTTCAACCCCTGAAATGACTTTGATATCCCGAGAAACCGTGGTGTCTAGACTGCCTAAGTTCATGCAAACGCTTGACGACATAATTTATCGCGAGCTAGAAAAGATCGCGAAACGACGAGGAATTACCATCCAAGAATTGATCAGGGCAGTAATAGTACCAGAGTGGATAAATGGGCTCAACGGTGTCGAGGGCAAGGATCCTACCACATCGAAACTGAATAATTGGCGCTAGCTCCCACCAACTCTAGAGCCAACACTCTAGTCGAGAGAGCACGCGACAGGCAACACGTCAAAATCCTTTCTTTCCTATTAAAGAATCGCGGAAGGAAACGAGGAGGTCGCGTTGTTACGGAGAGGATAACGCCAGCCTAGACCTCAACTCTGTCTCAGTGAGAAAAAATGTCCGATAACAAGCCGACGTACTCGACTACTGTGCAGACCATTCTCTCAATGATAACCCGCAGGATGACGATTCGATGAGCGTTGAGAGACTGGATGATACTGTGGCAGCGATTACCTTCGCTGCTGCAGTAATCACGATCGCAGTAGGTTTCCTCTTCAATCTTTAGGAGAACCTGAGTCGGCACCTGGTCCAGACCGAGCCTTGTCAAAGAGGCTCGCGTAGAGACGGAGTGCCTCGCCTTCCGAAAGTTTAGTGTTTATCGATATTATGCTCATCTTGTTGTAGACTGCAGCGACCCTCTCAGATAGGGCTCTTGCAACGATCAGGTATTTCCCGCCAAGAAGAACAGATGAGGTCCCTGGTCCTCCCTCGCGCAATCCTGGGGTCGAAACGGCCAAAGTGCCGATTTTGATTTTGTCTTCGTAGAAAAAGGCGAGGACCGCGTTTTCTACCGGAAGGAGGCTCACCTTGTGGACTGCGCCGTTCAGTTCCAAACTTGCTTCGAGCAATTTTCTCTCAACTCACTCCTCGGTAATTCTCTTGCTATAAGAGCGAAGGGAACAGAGAAGCATCGATAACTTGTATGTGAGGGAGACAGAATTTCTCGGCTAGGTAATGTATCGATCCTTTCCTTCCTCAGGCCTCTCTTCGCCCTCCTTGGATTCTTCAACTTCCGCGTGTCTGAAGCGTTCCATCTTTTTGCGCATGTCCTCAATCTCGGTATCCAACTCTTTCAAGTCCACTGGAATACTCACTAGACCGGTCAACATTTGGATGACAGCTCTAGCTGCTTCCAGATCCGGATAGGCACCTGTCGTTGCACCCAGCAGGCCTGCGCACTGCAGGCCACGTTGTCGACCAATACCAAGTATTACTCCAGCAGCTCCCGTGACCGCGCCTCCTTTCGCAAGTTTTGCTCCCATTTTTCTCAACCGTTCACCTAGCGTGGCCTCTCCAACGACAGCATAGACAGCTCCGACATCATTTCCGGAACGGGTGCCGTATCCACCCATGGTATAAACTGCGTTGGACCCGAATCGTTGCGCGAAATCTAGAACGATGCTTGCGACCTCATACTGACCCGTTACGCTTGGCTGAGCGTCACCAGTGAGAAGAATTACGTTAGGATTTTGCTCACCGTAACCGTAGAATTCGTATCGTGGAAGAGAGTACGTCCCGTCTTCCGAGATGTTGATGCCGAGATTGCCGTCGGGGAAGAGGAGGTAGCTCGAGTACAGCTCAGCAATTTTCCGAGGTTTGAGTTTTTCGATGAAATAGTCGACCGCGACCTTTCCCACATAGCCGAGACCGGGGAGGCCTTGGATCAGGACCGGTTCCTTTAGTTCGACTTGTGCGAGCTCGTGTATCCTAGTGTCACCGAGCGTTTGAGAAGCCATGAAGGAACGCTTTCTGGCTCTCGCGGGCTCTGTGGCTTATAGTTATTTCGAAAGCTCTCTTAGGACAAGGTTGTGGGCTCGAACATCGCGTGTTTGATCATCTTTCAAGCAGCGTAAGCTAATGCTCGCCTTTCACCGTAGAACCAGATGGGAATAGGCCTTTCAGCTGGGTACTTGCTCTGAGGAGTTCTCCAGTAACAGCGTAGTAGGCTCGGCTTCCAAGTGGCAGGAACTTCAAAGCTTTCGATAATTGTTTGATGTAGATCTTGAGCTCTTGTGGGTCATGCCGTTGCCTGATCTGAACAGTCCCTTCGAACTTGTCTGCTGAGGGCTTGATTGTGAGCCGTTCTTTTCTTCTCGGCACGCCTAACTCGTCTCTGCAGTCTTCACCTTCATCATGTGTAATGAGCATTCTGTATCTGAAACGGACCTGTTGAAGGAATCATTCACGACAGCATCACATGTTGCGAGAAGTAGGATTGCAATTCATCTGCGGACGAAAATAGCCCGTTTTTCGGGGGGAGAGTTAAAATAGCTTGAATCCCGCTTGCACTTCACATCGGACCAGATAGTGAAAATAATGAGTTGCGCACCATTTGTATCATCGCCACACGATGTGGTCAAGAAGATGCTGGAAGTCGCTAGAGCAAGCAAGGACGACGTTCTCTGTGACCTTGGATGCGGCGACGGTCGCATTCTGACTACAGCCGTCAAGGATTTCGGTATCAAATCCGCAGTCGGTTATGAGATCAGGGAGGACCTGTTCAAACAGGCGTCTGGCGAAGTTGATAAGCTGAACCTGGTCGAGAGGGTGAGGATCTTCAACAAGGACCTGTTTCAGGCAGATCTGAAAGACGCAACCCTGATCACTCTGTATCTTACCACCTATGCTAACGAACGGTTGAAACCTAAGCTGAGATCCGAGGCACGACCTGGCTCGAGGATTGTGAGCCATGATTTCATGATAAACGGTTGGAAGCCCTCGAGGAAAGAGAACTACAACGAGCATACGATCTACGTGTACTCGATTCCTGACGCCTACTCGATCTAGGGCTCGTACCCAACCTCCTCGAATCTTGGAGACAAAATAACAGCTCCAAGCTCAACGACTCTTGGCCGCTCCTCAGCCCTGGCTGTCATACGCACAGAGCCGTTGAGGATTCGTACAATCCTCCCTATCGAGAGCAGGGCTCCGTTTTCGTCGATTAGTCCTGCAATAGTTCCCTTGTATGTTGCTTCATGATCGATTCTTTGTTGTCGAGGCTTGTCGAACATTCTCAGCTTGATGGTGTTGAGTCTAAGATCTAGTTGTTTGGCGTTCTGGAGAAATCGTCTGTATCCTTCTTGTCTTGCCTTCTTTCTTTCTTCCCTAGTTCTTGTCCGCGCAAAGCTTGAGGCCTCAAGATGCAGAGTCTGATATTTCTGCAATTCAAGAACGCGGTCGAGCTCGTGATCGAGGCTTAGGCTAAGGACGAGATCTGGCTGGAGGCTGCTTAGGAGGTTGAGCTTGTGCTGGATCGCTTCCTTTTCTCGCACCCAACCGTCAGTGTTTAGGATCGTGATCTCGTTTTGTCTTGAGACTTCATCTTTGAGACGGACGAGTGATTGTACAAGCTTGTCGGGTACTGAAGAGGAACTGGTGTCGCCGATGAAATATGACGTTTCAGGTCTTAGTTCTTGGAGGTTAAAGATGTACTTCGAAACGATTGAGGAACTAGTGGTTGTTGGTGGACCGATGTCCGCTTGTCCAACATCCCCATCAATGATTCCCGTCCGAATCCTTTGGTCGACGCAATTGTTAGCGAGGTATGTGCAGAGTGTTGACTTTCCCGAGTCGACATCTCCCAGAATAACAGCGAATCCTCGCGATTGTCTGAGAGCGCCCGCGGCGTCTCGCCAGCTCTTGGGAATAGTCGAACCGTTGACTTGTCTACAAACGCCTTCCGCTCCAATTCTGACTTGAAACAAAGCGTCCGCATTGGTCTCTATTGCGAACCTTCGATGTTTTGCGACGACGATTGCGTCGCCGATTCGAATCGGGGCGCCGAGCGAAGTAGCCGCTCCCTCTTCCAGAGCAAACGAGGCGGGGCCGTCAATGAGAAGGGTCTTTTCCTTTTGAAGCGTAGATTGTGGGAAGTATCTTCCTCCTAGGCAGAGTTATTCAATCTAGTGAAGCGTTGGTCTCCCCAGACCTGTTGATTCTTGGTAATGGAACGGGTGAGCACGGGGAACAGTGGCCTGGACCGTTTGCTGAAGGGCGGTTTTGCTCGTAGAAAAATCAACCTGGTGTATGGGGAAGCGTCGACTGGGAAGACGGTTTTGGCCCTGCAATCCGCGTTGGCGGCCGCGGCGATTGGCTTCAAGGTTTTCTTTGTTGACGCTGATCTTTCATTTTCGGTTCAGAGGCTCGAATCCCTGGACCGAGGAAGAGAGCTTTCCGAGAACATTGTCGTGTTTCAGCCAGAAGACTTTCGAGAACAGGTCCGGATAACGGAGAGCTTGGAGGCAATGCTGTCAAAAACTCCGGCCTTGTTGATCGTTGACTCTGTGACAGGTCTCTACCGTGCCGATATTGAGAAGCCTGGGATGGCTTTTCTCAATAATCGCGAGCTGAACAGGCAGCTGGCCTACCTTTCCGACCTCGCTTTGAGATTCGAACTTACGATCCTTTTGACTGGACAGGTTCATGGCCAGCCGAGTCGCGGGAATTGGCTTATCGCTCCAGTCGCAACGAGGACGTTGCGACACTGGTCGCATCTCATTTTGAGACTGCGCCCGACTCCTAGACGGGATACGAGGGAAGGCCTCCTTGAGAAGATTGATGGTAGAGAGGTTAGAGGTCCGCGGACATTGTTTCGAATAGGTGAGAGTGGGTTAGAAGATGTCTAGCGCTTGGTTCATAACTGTCAAAGATGGACCGGAGTGGTCCAAGCTCTAGGGGATTCTGTCTGGGAATATTTCTAGATGCGTTATTGTTCATAGGGCCATCTTATGTGGCGAACGCCGCCCCGCTTCTCCTCGGCGGCGGAACTCCGCTAGATGGAGGAAAAAACTTTCTCGACGGTGAAAGGATTCTTGGCTCACACAAGACGATCAGAGGACTGTTCGCGGGAATCATAGCTGGGTCCGTAATAGGGCTTGCTGAATCCCCAGTTGACGGCCGACTTCTACTGGGCGGGTTCATGATCGGGTTAGGGACAGTTCTCGGGGACATTCTGGGCGCTTTTTTCAAAAGACGATTCAGGATAAGACCGGGAAGCCCGCTCCCGATCGTGGACCAGCTAGATTTCGTATTCGGTGGTCTACTCCTCGGACAACTAGTCTTTCCGTTGAGTTGGCCGTCAATTCTAATCGTCGTACTTGTGACCCCGCCTATTCATCTCGGAACGAACTACGGAGCATACGTGCTAGGAATCAAGAGGACTCGTTGGTAGCCGTCAGGAATCTTGAGTGGCTGTATCTGCACAAGTCTAAAATCCTCACCACTTAACAAAACACTCTCAGAAATGTCAGCTTCTGCGGCCAAGAAAGCGAAGAGGAGAGGTCTTCTAGTACTCCTGGTGATTATGGTCGCCGCTATTGTTCTAGTTATTCCTCCAGCTTTGGCAGGAGGCTTGATGGTTCCAGTTTCCAAAGTTGTCTTCGGCGAGACCACAGGGTCGCTCTCAACGACTCAGGCGAGCGCGAATGTCTCATTGATCACAGCTTATGAGTACTATTTTTCGATCCGCGCAGGAGGAATGGTCAGAACAAGTGATACCAGCGTATCCAGCTCAAACGGCAATACCAGCATCCTAATGGACCTGAAGTTGACGAATCCGTCAGGTCAGACAGTGGACCTGGGAAACACCACCGTCACTGGCGGATTGGGTACCAGGACGCATACAGTCTATCTGTCGATCGATCAGGGCGTTAGAGTCTCTGGTTCCTACGTGATCAATGTAGGCATTACAGCTCATGTGAGCCTTCTCGGGCTTCTTCAAGCAAATATCTACTCGAAAACTGTAGTCGCCACTTTTACGGTAACCTAGCACGAGAGCTTCGCTAACCGCTCTCGCGTCGCGACGTCAACTCACTAGTACCCCCTTTTTCTAGAAGAAATTTCCTGTCTGGCATGATTCTGGGCGAGTCTGCTGATTCGGGGCGCGATTCAGGCTTCGCTGAGAGGACGTTTGCAGGGGTCATCATAACGATTCCCGAACGATTCTGTGACAGAATCCGGGGGTACTACCAGAATCGTGATCAGGGCCGATAATGGGCGATTTCTTCCTTGCTTTTGGCTAGCCAGATGGCGCTCCAGACTGCGACTCTTTCCTGCTAATCGGCCCGGTAACTGGAGTTTGTCTGAACGGAGCTGGTGAGCTGGGGGGATAGGACGAGGGCATGCTGGGACCGGCGGGAGGGGTGAAGAGATGTGCCATGGCCATAGCTGTCTTGCTCTCCCTAACCTTCGCTAGAATGCCTGGCTCGACTCTTCGATAGAAGAGAGTTGGAGCGAGAATGCAGGAGGGTAGTAGGGAGGCTAGCAGCGTTGTGGTGAGCGCGATCGCCTTGTCGAGACTTCCTCCCAAGGACACTGCGAAGGTGAGGAATGCACCGAGGCTTCCGACTGACGCCAGCCAGTTCGACATCCATGCCCCTGGAGCCGTAACGGTGACCCTCTTCGGATTGTGACATCGTAATCCTGAGTCTTCGAGGACCCAGAACAGTACGTGTATCGAGGATGGGACCGCGAGGATAAAGATGGCTACATACACGAACGCGTTGCTGACAATCGCGATGTTCGCGGGGCTAACATCAGTTATCTGAGGAACAACTATCGCCGACAGGACAAACACGAACAATAGAACACGAAAATCCCTTAGGATACGACGAGAGAAACCCGGAGGTCCGACTGGCCTCTCGAAATAGTACTGGTGACCCGACGACTGACGGAAATGACGAATTGTCCAGATGACGACGAATACAAGACGGTCGACTACTAGGCTCCAGATGAGGACCGGAATGCCCACGTATACAACTATAATTGTGACAAGCCAGCCCAGTCCCTTGTAGGTGCCCGCGGCAAGAAGAGGCATCAGCGATAGAATGCCTAGAACATACTCCTTCCTATAGGTCAAGGCTCACGGAGAATGGATTCCAGGGCGAAGTATGAGTTTTCTAGAACCGAGAGGTCCCGTCCCCGGGAAGTTCTTTCGAGACTACGCTGGATCTGGTTAGGCTGGTTAGAAAGGAGAGACGCTTGTGAAGTTAAAGTCCCTTGCCAGAATACCTGGTTGCAGGATTCGGAACTGCTGGAACTCGGAGAAGTTACGCACTGGCTCGGATACAGCGTCGACCTTGTTGAATAGTTCCAAGAGGCTCTGGTTGAACCGCAGGTTCTTCACCGGCCTCTTTATCTCGCCATTCTCTACCAAAAACGTGCCGTCCCTCGTCATGCCGGTCACGGTCTTGGTCCTAGGCTCTGTTTCTCGTACGTACCAGAATCTGGTAATCAATAGCCCCTTGTCAAGCTCTCCAATTAGCTCCTCCGAGGTCTTGGTAGCTCCTTTGCCTCGAATTACGAGGTTGGTGGGTAGCTCGCCCAAGGGGTTTGGCAATGGCAGCTCGTGACCTGTCGGGGCTGCACCATAGCGGTGTTGGGATATTCGGGAGGATACCACGTTTCGAAATACCCCGTTTTCGATAAGAGAGACTTTGTTCTTCTGGCAGCCTTCTCCGTCGAATGGCGGCCCGGCCTGGTTTGGATCATAAACGTCGTCGTCTATGCTGATGTTGTCGCCGAGAATCTTCTCTCCCAGTCTGCCTGAGAGATAGCTTCTTCCTTCCTTGTACTGTCGCATTCCCAGATCGGGACTGTTGCCTGTGGATGCGGATACGGCGAAGTATGCTAGCATCTCGCTCCACGCATAAGGATCAACAACAATGTCGAACTTTCCTGGAGCGATGTCGGCTTGGTTCTTGTTCAGCTTGGCCCTTTCGAGAGCGGTCTGTGAGACCTTGCCCGGGTCCAGCTCGCCGATATCGCCAAAGGTTGACAGGGCGTAACCTGTCTGGTTACCGTTGTCGGCGTCCATTGTCAACGAAAAGTATCCACCTGATCCTCGATAGGATGCTTCGAGTCCGGATGTGTTGAGCATCGTCACGTGTTCAACGCTAGTTCCGAGAACGCCAGAGGCAAGAAGGTGGTTTTTCTTGGCGAGATCGATTGCGGAGCCGATGTGGCCTGCTTTCAGCTCGGCCGGAGCCTCGACAGTTTTCTCGCTGTATCGGTTGACTGATTGGTATTTCTGTGGGCCCGGCATTGGCAGATAATCGGGGTCTTCCGGTGAATTGCGGGCTTGGCTGAGAGCCTTGGCAACAGTAGTCTCGATCGAGGCCTTGTCCAAGGTGCCCGTTGTGACTCGTCCTTGTTTCTTCTCGGACGCGATCCTCACGGACAGGTTTCTACTGGTGCTATACTGTGATTGTGCGAGTTCATTATTTCCGAATCGAAGGTACTCGTCAACTCGGGACACGAGTATTATCTCTGCCTCAGCCTTTCCCGCCACACTCTTTGCAATACTGAAGATCTTGTGGGCTCTCTCTTTGAGAGAAGCAGACGGGCGCTCCATCTCCTGTGACATGGCTAAGATGCTCCAAAAACTCGGATGTTCCTAAACCTGCTAGGTGAGGCACCGTGGCCCGTGATCATTGTCTGACCGGGCTGGCCTTTTCCGCAATTGGGCGTTCCCCACAGCACCCAACTCTTCTTGTTGGCGATGGCATCGCAGGAGTTCCAGAACTCGGGTGTTATGCCGGCGTAGGTGGGTCCTCTGACCATTTCTCCAATACTTCCATTCTTTATCCTGTAGCCTTTCTCGGTGTTGAACTGGAAGTTGTACCTCTTCTGGTCAATGCTCCAGCCATAGTTTGTGACCATAAGGTACCCGTCACGTGTATCCTCTATCATTTCATCATAGTCCCAGTCTCCGGGTTCCAGACTGACGTTGGTCATTCTGATAATTGGAAGCTTGTAATATTCTGCTCGCATGCATCCGTTGCTCCGGGTCTCTCCAACTCTCGGGGCGGTTTCTCGGGACATAAGATATCCCACGAACTTTCCATTCTTGACAGCATATTTTCGCTGAGCCTTCACTCCCTCGTCGTCGTAGCCGAAGGTTCCTAGTCCGTTCCCATGGTCGAGGGTTGCGTCCATTACTATGTTCACGTGTTCTGATCCATACTGGAGCTTACCCAACTGGTCAGGTTGTAGAAAGCTTCGGCCCGCGAAGTTCGCCTCGTAACCTAGAACCCTGTCGAGCTCTATTGGATGACCGCAGGACTCGTGCACCTGCAATGCAACCTGGTCTCCGCTGAGAATAATGTCTGACTTTCCCTCGTTGATAGTTGGCGCATGAGTGAGCGCTAGGACGTCTTTTGTAATCTCCACTGCCTGTCCGGGAAGGTCCATCTCGTCAATGAGCTCATAGCCACCGCCAGCGTTCTGTTGAACTGATCGCCTCTGGACACCTGTAGGTCCCTTTGCGGCAACGATAACCGATACGCCCGCGTAGGAGAGAGTTTGGAATATCTTCGACCCTTCTGAATTCGCAAAATACTTCTCGATAAAATCAAACGTCATCTGACCTCTTCTGGCCACAACGTCGTTTTCCTTCATCCGCTTGGTTGTATCTTGGAGAAGTTCGTACTTGGTCTCGGTTGGGACGCGGAACGGGTCCTTCTTGACCGGTGTGGCCCACTTGTCGACATGAACGGGCTCCGAGGCGCGAGTGACTTTTATCCCGAGTTTGGACGCGCCCCTGGCGAGAGCGAGCGCCTTCTTGGTTGTCTCTCCTATGCTATCATGTTCGAGTTCGTCCGTATCAGCGAATCCCCAGCCCAGATCCCTGTAGAGAACGCGAATTCCAACGCCAATCGTGCTCGCTTCTTCGCTGGCCGGATTCTCGTTTACGACGCTAACAGCCTCGGATCGAGTGTTAACAAGCCTCAACTCAGCATAGCTTGCGTTCTCTCTCTTCGCAAGATCGAGAGATATCTTCGCGAGTTCCTCGCCTAGGTCCTTGGTAGAAATCACAGAATCGCATAACAAACGCCTCTGCTTAAGCATTTACCAGGTGTGAGCACAGTCTGGAGGACAATTACGAAGTCATACTCCAAAGAGGGGCTGGCTGGCTGATGAGCTAGGTCTAGTTGAATTGGCTGATCTTCCGCTGGAAATACGCGTTCTGAAGTAGGGCCGAGGACTCTATCCAACCAAGCTTTGATATCTCGAAAATGTTGCTCACATGATTCAGCGCAGCGTCCATGGATTCGAATCTCTCGAACGGTGTCTTGAGGAGTGCTCTCAGACTCTCCCTTACATTCCAGACCCCAACCGGCATTATGTAACCTGGATGAATCTCCCTCAGCATTATCGCACCCGCTTGCTTCCGGATCGAATCGAGATACTCTGAGACCGCGAGTCTCGCTGAATAGTAGCAGCCACCGGGCTTGGCGTAGGTCTTGCGTCCTCGGAATCCTTCTGAATCGCCGAGCATTACGGGCCGATATCCTTTCGGAGAAACATAGCTGCTCTCTTCCACGTCCTCGGCCATGTTTACGTCGGGAAAACTAGTGGCGAGTAGCTCGGGTTCGAACCAGGCTTCAATCCATTCGAACTTCCAGTTTTCAGGGGTGAGGATGCCCACGTAGATGTTGTCCAGATACGTGTAGGTGTAGACGCGGAATTCGTCGATGGGGGGATGGTGTCTTACGCGAGCCATTAGCTTGAGGCTGAGATTGCTATCGACTGCCGTTATGCTCCACCGTGTCGGGACGAGCTTCCGTCTTTTGCTCTCACCGAACATCCCGAGGCTAAACGCTCGCTGAATTCGGGTCACCAAGACTCCGTTTCGGTACAGTTGTAGCACTGCGTCGTCGGCGGGAAGATCGCTATCATAGAAGGCTTTCTCGATTCTGTTGTCAACGGAGGAGTTGCCGGCCCGAAAAGAGGCGAGTGGTCCAATTGGACCGAACGGTTGAGAGTCGTCCCGCAGGTCCAACACCTTCCGAGGCGGTCGAGTAAGGACAAGCTCTGTGTCAACTGGTTTTGACATCATGGCCACGTCTTGCAGTATCTCGATGAGTCTGCCTCCCTTCTGAGCGTCTGAGACGTTCGCTTTGCTGTAGCCTCGGAGCAAACTGTATCTGAAATCTACTATCTCATCGAAGCCCTTGCCCATCCACCATTCAGGAGTATCAAGTATCTCCGTGTCGCCGGAGATTGCGGGTACCATCGGTCCAACGTAGACGTTTGGGTATCCGAACCTTCCTACGAAGACTCCTGGTGGACTGGATCCTGCGATGGACTTCAGGTCGAATTCTGGATGATGTGTTGCTAGGGAGTCTGCCTTGACATGTATCGCACATTTCTTCTCTCCCGATAGCCTCCTCACTCTCTTGCACATTGGGCAAAGTCTCTCGGCAGATGAGACGATGTCGTAACTTTGTGACGCTTCTTTACCCAACGAGCTGAGCATATTCGTCAAAGCAAACCATTTCTCTATAATTCCGGAGATGGACCCGAATCCGTGTTGCTTGTCCGATAGACCTGCTCCCGACGCCACCGCGATTCAGATTGAGAGTCTGGTGGCTAGAACCTCAATACTACCAAAGGGTGGACTTGTCTTGTAACGTTCCCATTCCGGAGTATGTTAGCTCTAGAACTCCTGAGGGCAGGGACTTATCATTCGCGTTTGCCCGGGCAGAGACTCCGTTGTACGGCTCTCCTCCCCATCGATAGTTGGCCTTCCAAAACGAATGCCATCCTTGTATGATGTTAGCCCGTTCCATTAGCCGCCACGACCCGTCCGGATGCACGAAGGACGGGTACAGCAGTTGAACGGACCATCCCGGAACGGGAACTTGCTCGCCACGCCAAACTGGTAAAAGAAGGCAAAGGCTGAAGGATAATTTGCCGCTCCCCCTCCGACTACTCCGATGTCGAAATAGCGGCCTTCGCGGAAGTCTGGGACAAAGCTACCGAACCTCGTCCATGGCCGTCCCGTGTAGTTGTAGTACCAATCCGCGTGGCAGTTGGGTTGGTCGCAGTGCCACATCATCCGGAGGTAGACCGGAGTTGAGATATTTGCCGAATCTATGATTCTCTCGGCGTGATATCTGAGATGCTGCCACATTACCCCTCCGCAATTCGCAT
Source organism: Candidatus Bathyarchaeia archaeon (assembly GCA_035935655.1). Classification (NCBI taxonomy): domain Archaea; kingdom Thermoproteati; phylum Candidatus Bathyarchaeota; class Bathyarchaeia (SeqCode); species Bathyarchaeia archaeon. Next base: position 98,555 of record DASYWW010000046.1, on the reverse strand, counting down.
TTCCATCGCAAGTCTCCCAGGTAGTGCCTGAAACTACTCGGGTCCCGTTGGGTAAGATGAAGAGATCGGCTCTCCATCCGAAATCCCAGCCGTCAATGCAACAATTGGGAGATTGCACGCCCATCCCTGCCATGAGAAAGTTATTCGGGGCTAGAGCTCTCAGATCCACTCTGGTGAAACTAACTCCGACCTGAAGACAGCAAATCCTGTACTGGGTTGAGTTGTAATAGCCTGCAACGTAAGGATACGTTGGTGCGCCGAGCGTCGATTGTCCGGGGCCTTGAGAGATGTTGGTGGAGTACAGGACGCTCGGGTCCCAGAATTGAAAGGCTACGAGTGTCCACAACGAGAAGAGAAGGACTACAGCGATTCCAACACGTCGGATGCTTTCTAGTCTCGGATTGAAATGCTCCAAGGGACCAACGCCGAGTTTCCTATGAATACCGAGTTCCAGGAAACCTCCAATCAAAGCGAAGAATCCCCATGATGGAACGATGAGAAGCAACAAGCTCCTCTCGCAGGATGGACAGAGAAGCGACCAGAGAAACCCGGAGAGAAGGAGGGCAGAAGTTACGCCGGAAATGGCGGCGACCAAGATAGACCTGCTTATCTTGGCAGCTTGAATTCCAACGGCCATTTCTGAGACTCCGAAGAGGAGTGCTGCTTGGAAGGGAACGAGTGGCGGGAGATAGGTCACGCCTGAGAACCAAGCCGTAAGGGGAAACCACGTCGTGACCACTGACGTGATGAATGCCCCGAATATCGCAATCCACGGGCGTAACCGCTTGTTCAGTCTGTCTTCTTCGTAGGATGCTCTCATGATCGCAGGCAGTGCTCCGAACGAAAACATCATTGCGCATAGTCGGACCCCCGCAAGACGGTCCGGTCCAAGAGAGTAGCACTCAGACCTCCAAATCGGTCCAGCCATGTACGTTGGACACGTCAGATAGAATAGAACATAGATGAGTGAAGCGCTGAGGAAAACCTGGACAACCGCCCAGCGAGGCCGGAGAAGATACGCGACGAGTATTCCTCCAAGAGCGAAGGAGACTACGTCAGCTTCAAGTCTAGTTCCAGAGAACTGGTAGTACCAATAGCCATTGTTCGTTTGTCCAAACCAGAAATTAGCCCTCTCAAAGAGATACGCGGGTGCCCAAGGGAAGAATGATAGCAGGGCTACACGGAGAATGCTCCGAGGAGTGAGGCCCTCCAAAAAGATTCACAAGCCCATCCGTGAAGATTGATATTATTGACTCTTGCCCAAGGGAAAATCCATATCATTCCCGTTGGAATATATTCTTTCTGGAATATTCTTATTTTTCCCCGGCCGAATGAGGGGCCCGGGACGTCCGGGTAATTTCGCACTTAAGCAAAATCCTAGGAAAACGGAATAGTCCCTACTCCGCTTTTCTCGCACGGTAGAGGTGAGCATGTGAAAATGCGAAGATGCTTGATATGCGGCTCAGAGGAAGTATTTCTCTGGCTCGGAGGTTCCATTGGATCTCTCCATCATTGCGCGGATTGCGACTACATTGGACCTGTTGTTCTCGAAGACTGATGCTCAGCAAACATTTGGATATCAGCTCGTTTCATCCTGGGACCTTCTTAAGCTGGGAACCTTTTGGAGCGAGACTGGAATTGCGAACAGAATGCTGTTCCAAACATGACCACTTGGGGCTGGAGCTTGGTCCGGCCCTTCTCCTATTTTCTAAGCTGTTTCCCTATCATTATGAGGTCAGGTTGCGTTTCGTATCCTATGGCCTTGAAGAACCTGGACGATCGCTCGTTCGACTTGTAGACTTGGGCGTTCACTTTCTTCGCCCCCTTGGCGAGAAGACGCTTCTCGACTTCGCGAACGAGTCCCACGCCGACTCCCTTTCGTTGCTGTTGGGGCTTCACCGCTAGGTGGTAGATCCAACCACGCCGTCCATCCCAGCCACCAATCACGCTGCCGACGATCTCATCGTCGTGTTCAGCTACGAGGAACAAATCCGGATCTCGTTGAAGTTTCAATTTGATATCTTCAAGCTCGTCTCCCGGGCGAAGGATCAAACCCGCGGCTTGCCAGAGTTCGCGTACAATCGTGTAGTCGTCTAGACTGAACTCACGGATCTTCATGATTTCTTGAGAATTCGCCTTGTCCAGTCGAGTTGTCTCTCAAGATTAAGGGCATATTCTTTCAACATGAACTGAATTTCTTTACGCGGAATCTTGTCTCTTTTCGTTTCGAGGATTCCACGGAGAAACGCGAATTGTCCGGCAGTCATATGGGTGAACATGGTAGGAATGTTCTTCGGATCAACGAGTTCTATGATTATAGATCTCATGGCTCCCCAGTTTTGTCCAGTTTTCAACAGCATCTCACCCGATTGCTGTAGTAGCGCTCGTCCTTCAGACGTGATGTGATATATGCGCTGGGACTTTCCGGTCTTCTCGTGAGATTCTGCCCTAATGTAACCCCCTTTTACAAGCTCTTTCAGAATCGGATAGATGGAACCAGCTCCCGGCCTCCAGACTCCCTCAGTCTTGCTCTCGATCTCTTGCAAGAGATCGTACCCGTGAGCTGGTCTCACGGCGATTCGCTTCAAGACGTAGAGACGCAGAAACCCTCTGGGAATCCCTTGCGGATGTGCGAGAGTACTATGAAGTTGTGAATGTTTGACGATAATTACCTTAGAGGCAGGCATACATTCAATTTACAAGATGCAGACCTTCGCTAATAAACTCGTTTCGAGAGAGAGGCTTTTTCAAAGAACTCTTTATATGAAACCATATCGGATGCGATATATCTAATACGATAGAGTGGTAGAGTTGCCGGCAGTCCAAGTCGAGAACCTTGTAAAGACCTATGGTGACGGCACTCAGGCTGTCAAGGGAATCTCTTTCAAAGTCGATGAAGGTGAGTTCTTCGGATTTCTCGGACCGAACGGCGCCGGAAAGAGCACTACGATCAAGATCCTAACCACCATCCTACGGAAGACTTCGGGATTGGCTACCGTGGCTGGCCACGACATCGAGCACGATGCACAAAAAGTACGCAAGTTAATCGGAGTCCAGATGCAGGACACGGTCATTGACGAAGATCTCACGGGTCGAGAGAACCTGCTGCTTCAAGGACACCTACAGCAGATGCGCGGGGAAGAGTTGAAGGAACGCGTAAACGAACTGCTCAAAGTCGTTGACCTTGGAGACGCAGCGGACAAACGATCAGCATACTATTCAGGTGGAATGAAAAAGAGGCTCGACCTAGCCTCAACCCTTGTTCACAGACCGAAGATACTCTTTCTAGACGAGCCTACGACCGGCTTGGATCCACAGTCGCGGGCTCAAGTATGGGCGTATCTCAAGGGGTTGAACCAGACCGGTATGACGATCTTCATCACGACACAGTATTTGGAGGAAGTTGACCGGCTGTGCCGCCGACTTGCCATTCTAGACCATGGCGAAATTGTCGCCCAGGGAACCCCCTCAGAACTAAAGTCAGAGATTGGAGCGGATCGCATTACGCTGGGATTCGAGAATGGTAACGCCGGGACTGGCTCTCTCAAGGACCGAGCCAAACAACTACTAGGCAGCCTAGGGGGAATCACTGAAATCGTCGACTCTGACGAGGGGATTGTAATATACGCGAAGAATGGGGGATTCCTGGTTCCCGACATAGTACGAGCTTTTGACAGTGCCGGGATCAAGCTCTCGTCTATCGGCGTGTCTAGCCCGACCCTAGACGACGTGTTCCTAAAACATACGGGAAGGAGAATCCGACCCGAGCAGATCGACAAGTCTCGAGCGTCTGGAATGTTCGGTAGAAGAAGGAGGTAGACCAGAATGACATTCGTCTCCGACACATATTACATGTTCGTCCGCTGGATGAAGAAACTTGTACGAAACCCGATATTGCTCTTTTTCTCTCTCTTTCAACCAATAATCTTCCTCTTATTGTTCACACAACTGTTCAGCAAGTTCGGCCTCCTTCTCGGAACGAACTATACGGTGTTCGCTACTGCAGGAATAATATTGCAGAACTCGTTCTCAAGCGCGTTCCAATCTGGCACCGCTGTCGTAGACGACATCAAATCCGGTTTCCTCACAAAGGTACTTGCGACCCCCGCGAGTCGCACATCTATCCTACTGGGCAGGCTCTTGAGCGACGCTTTCAGGGTTTTCGCTCAGACGCTCATCATTCTATTACTTGCCTATGGTTTAGGGGTCTTTCCGGTGACCGGGATCGTCGGTTACATTCTCATCCTCATCACTGTAGCCTTCTTCGGCCTTGCTTGGTCGGGAATATCACTAGCCCTAGGACTTAGAACCAAGAGTGCTGAGACGGTGTTCGGAATAGCCGGAACCCTGACCTTTCCCCTTCTATTCATGAGTACAGCTCTAGTGCAGCAGGGACTAATGCCTCTTTGGATGCAGAATGTTTCCTCGTACAATCCGATTAGCTTTGCTGTGAATGCTATTCGGGATCTCATCATGACCGGATACGTGTGGGGATCGTTTTCGGAAGCTTACGCTGTAATATCCCTGATAGCTGTCCTAACGTTGGGTGCAACGTTCTACGAGTTCAGAAAAATTGTCAGCTAGACGGATCAGCTAAATCTCTCTTCAACCAATGCGTGTCCCCGCAATAGTTAGATTGTTAAGTTCTTTCGCGCCTGCGATTCAATAATCCGAGGAAAACGAAGGCAAACGCAGAGTACCAAAGGACAAACCTGAGAGGACCAATCGGCGTGTCGACCCAGAAGAAGGGAAGAGCCGAGACGAAGTAGGTCACTGCGACGAAAGCGTAGAAGAACATAGCAATACGAAATCTGCGCAATAAAACGGGGTGAAGCTCGGGTCTTTCCACTCCGGAGATCTTCTTCCGGAGGATAGGTCGGATTAGACCGCCCAATATTAGAAACATGGCCCCGACGTCAAGTGCGTATCCAAATGATGCCCAATCGAGGAACGAGATGTTCGAAGGCTGCGATTGTAGGACGAAGAAGAGATATGGCTCAAGAACGACGCAAAACAAAAGAAGCAGATTCAGGGAAATGGCGGCCCCAGTCTCTTGGGGGATAACGGCCATAATCCTCGCATAGCCGAACCAGATGGAGACTACTATAAGGAAACTGAAGGCGAAGAGCGCAACACTCGCTGCCAAGTCTGTCGGGGTCTGAGGTGTCCGGGCTAGAAGTTCGAGGGAGCCTATCGAGAGCGCGAGGCCAAAGACCAGGTCCGACAGCGACTCGATCCTAATCTTGATTCGTGGACTCTCAGAGGACTCTCTGATTCTCTCCCCGGACATACTGCTCGGGGGTTTGCAGGGGTCAAGTGGTATTTAGAGGGACTAATTTCTCATTCATTTGTCGTCGGGTGCTGAAGTCTGCGACTATTGGGTCGAGAAACGCGACTAAGTCCTGAGTCTCAAGTTCCACGAGTTTGTTCGGGTCTCCTCCGCCGGCGATACTTCTTGCGTTTCGTTGAACTGTTGGGTCAAATAGAATTCGATTGATTCTGTTGAATGGTGGTACTCCTCCGACCGGATAGCCTGAGTGTTCTAGGACTTCATCGGGCTGTGCTAGCCGCACGTCTTTGATCTTGAGCAGTGTTTTGATTTTCTTGTAGCTAATCTTGTTCTTTGCCGGTAGTATTGCTAGGATCGGTTTGTTGTCTGAACCTACTAGGACAATGGACTTGATGATCCGATCTATCTCGACTTTCCTTGAGGCTTCTTCGACCGTCCTAACTGGCTCGGTGAACTCTATGAAACGGTGCCAGATTCCTTTTGAGACGAGAGTGGTTCGGAGAGACTCCGAATAGCCTTGCTTAGCTTGGCTCAATTCTTCAAATCTCTTTTTTGTCCAAAGTTGAGAGAAATTCTGCCGACTCTCTTGGGGATCTGAGCCTTACGACTGTAAGATGCGAGTTCTCCGGTCTGCTTAGGAGATGGGGGTATTGTCTCCTTCGTCTTCGATAGGTCCGGATCGCCCATAAGAAGACGGAGTCACGAGTGAACAATCCCCGGATGTGCTCTTGATTACCGTTCCATAACTTCTCATGAGTGAGGATTCTCTTCAGGGTCCGCCTGGCTAACCTTCCAATGATGATTCTAAAGGGATAGTCTAGCCAAATGACCGTATCGGCGCGGTTCCAGACAATGTCCCGTACTTGATGGTAATTTCCATCCACCACCCAAGAGTCGCCTTGCAATGATCGCGTAACGCGTTCTCGGAAGAGATCGTTGGGCGCTTCTACCCAGTTTGGCTCCCAGTGGAGAGCATCAAGCTCGATGTGCGGAGCATCAAGAATCCTCGATGTCTTGCGGGCAAACGTGGTCTTGCCGGATCCGATAGTCCCGACGACAGAGATCCGTCGATGAGAGTCCTGCTGGCTGCTAGGAATCTGCTTAAATCCACTGGATTGCGAATCGAGTGTGAGCACCTTTCATTTCCACGGAGAGAAGGGATAGAACGCGTCGTCGATCGAGGATCCTCTGCTAAAAGAAGTATTGGCCGCTTTCAAAGAGGACGCGGCTCGCATGGCTGATGATCTGCTTAGAACTATTACAACCCAGGCTTTGATCGCAGCTTTTGCTCTACTGCTGGCGATATCTTCGCTTGTCAGGTTGCTCTACTTCGAGTATTTTGCTCCGCCAGGAGGAGGGTTCGGGTTAATGATGGCTCCAAGGCTAGATCCATCAGTTGTCGTGGAGACCGCTCTGACTGTCGTCCTCTTCTTGCTCTCCCTAATCTCAATCTACAGCCTATTAGGCCTACGAAGGAGATATTCCAGACTGTTGGCCTTGGCTGAGAAGCTCGGCCGATGAAAAGTGCCCCTCTCACCGGAAACAAGGAAGGAGGCAGAGAAGCGACTGACCGTGCTGAAGATGATAGAGGTATTTGCCGACAAGTGTCCCAAGAGCACACTGCTCAACGGCCCCTTTGGGGGAGATGACAAGGCGTTCGATCGATTACTCGGACCCAGCGGCATTCTTACGAGAACATCTTTGATCATAGCCAGTACCGATGGCAGGTTCACGCACTATTCTCGAACGGATGCGGGAAAGGTCTACCAGCAAGTCCTAGATATGCAATTGAACTTTCTAGATCCTTACACGGGCGGAGAGGTCTGGAAGAAGTGATCCGGGCTGAACTTGTCGGGAAATTGGTCCCTCATCCAGATTCACCAGAACAAGCCCTAAAGGGATCTGAACCCTTTTTGAAGATCCTCGAGTAGATCTTCGACGTCTTCTATTCCGACGCTCATGCGTATGAGAGTGTCCTTGATCCCCTGCTCGATTCGTCTCTGACGCGGGATGCTAGCATGAGTCATGCTCGCTGGGTGTTCGATGAGAGATTCGACTCCCCCTAGACTTTCTGCTAAGGTGAAGACCCGGAGTTTGGTCAAGAGTTTTTCGCATTCTCTGAATCCTCCTTTGAGTTCGAAGCTGAGCATTCCGCCGTACCCCCGCATTTGGCGCTTGATTACATCTCGTTGCGGATGATCTGGGAGGCCGGGATAGTAGACGTGTTCTACGATGGGCTGCTTCTGGAGAAACCCGCTGATCTGCTTCGCGTTCGAGTCATGTCGATCCATCCTAACTGCAAGTGTCTTGATTCCGCGCAATACAAGCCAGCAGTCTAAGGGTCCAGGAACTGCGCCGACGGCGTTCTGTAGAAACTTGAGACGTTTGCCCGTATTAGTGTCCGCTGTAATGGCGGCACCGCCAATTAGGTCGCTGTGACCTCCGAGGTATTTTGTTGTGCTGTGCACCGAGATATCGGCACCAAGCTTCAACGGGTTCTGAAGGTAGGGACTTGCGAAGGTGTTGTCCACTACCAGGAGTGCGTGAATCTTCGCCGCGATCTTTGAAATGGCTCGAATGTCAACAACTCTCATCAGTGGATTGGTAGGAGTTTCAATCCAGATCATTTTGGTATTCTTTCGAACTGCTTTCTCCACCCTGTCAGGTGACCTCGGGTCCACATAGGTAAACTGGAGTCCATAGCTTCTGAGCACTTGGTCGAATAATCGGTAGGTTCCACCGTAGATGTCGTCCCCGGCGATCACGTGATCTCCTTTCCGCAGAAGCATTAAGACGGTGGTCGTTGCGGCGAGGCCTGAGCTGAAGGCGAGGCCAACTTTTCCATCTTCCAAGGATGCTAAGCTCTCCTCTAGAGCGTTGCGCGTAGGATTTGCAGTTCGCGAATACACGTACTTTCTCTCACGCCCAGGTTTGAGTTGCATGTAGGTTGAAGTAAGATAGACAGGGACCGTGACCGAGCCTGTCGCAGGATCCGGGGCCTGTCCTTCATGGATGGCTTTGGTTGAGAACCTCATGAGAAAGCGGCAACCTTGAGCCGCTGATTTAACTTATCTTTCCCGCAATCGAAAGTGACATCCAAAGCAAGATTCCTCGACGAGAGTTCCGTGACGCGAGAGGAACCGGCGAGGAAATGAATCGTTCTGGGAGAACCTCCGATGAACAATTTCGGTAACAGGGAGCATAGTAACGAAAGAAATGAGGCTAGCCCAGAATCCGAATGCGACTATCAAATTATCGCCCGATAATCCTCGTCATCCTCTCACTAGCGGTTCTCTGGAGTGTTCCTGCAAGCAAAGCGAGCCCGAATCTGGGAAACCTGTTTCCTCCTAGCTTCGAGGTAAATGGAATGGTTGTCAGCGCGCAGGGAGATGTGGCGGCAGGAAGCTTCTACGCGTTGGACCCGACGATAGTTCCTTGGGATCTAACGAATCCGATTTACAAATATGTCGGCGTGACACTGATCGTTAGCAACCTCAATTCTTCAAGTCTCTCTAGCACTGCTGGAATAAATGTCACAAGCGCGGCGAACGGTTTCGCACCCTACAGAGTGATACTTGTAATCGAAGGAGTCCAACGTAATACTCTCTCGATAGTTTCCGACGTCCAGACGGTTTTCGGTATGGCACCAGGATCATTCCAGGCGTTGGTCTCGAATCCTCTGACACTTCCCGTCTCAGTATTCGGGGCCAACATCACCTCGAATCCCTACTCGAACTTCGTCAACAAATTCGAACTGCTGACAAGCGCCAAGTCAGCTATGATAGGCAAATACACAAGCTCCCTCCTTCAAACATCAAGTTCAGCGATCATTTTCAACAGCCTAGAATCTCTCACCTATCCCGTAGCACCTGCTTTTAGCGCATCAGGGATTGCATCAGCAGCTCTTGGTATAGGCGCTATCGGAGCAGCAATCGCTCCCGCTTTCGGACTCAACTCCACGGGCGTCGCTGTAGTCCACAAGAAAGTCTTGACCTTCTCCCTACCCCAAGACTACACTATGGACTTCGGCGCGTTGGTAGGCCAGAGTGGAGGAATCTATTCTGCCACGAACGAGACTTTTGTTGCATCTTTGCCCGGCGGAGCACAAGTCAAGAGTTTCAACCCGGCCAACATGCTGGTTCAGTCAAGTACTGGATCGACACTCGTCGTCGGAGTGTTCCCCTGGGTGGGAACAGCCCAGAGATTAGTGCCTGATGTGAGCGTTACATTCCACTATCCCGCTTTCGACTCTCCGTATCTCACCGCAACGTGGACCACGACACCTTCAACATTCTATGTTGGACAGCCGTTCAATCTAACTCTGGGCATAACTAACACCGGAGCGATGGATGCGAACAATCTCCATTTCACTCTCGGATTTTCAGGCGTCGTACTATTGGGCCAGCAAAGCGTTACCTCCTTACAGTTCGGGATTGCCTCGCTTCTCAAGGGTGCAACATACAATCGCCTGTTCAACTTCCAGTCGTTCAATCCGAATCCAACATTTACGCTTAGCGCTTATTTCCTCGATACATCGAACTATGTCTACCATTGGGACACGCAGTTTTCCCCGGCCCCAAACGTGAGACAAAACGGTCCTCTAACCGTTACGAAGAACATCAGCCCGACGGGTCCGACTTACGGACAAAACGGAACTGTCACAGTTAGTATTCACAATACCAACTTGACTGCTACTTACTTTAACCTAGAAGACCTCAACCCGGATGCCGAAATTTTCTTGTACCCGCAAGGGGTAGGAAATACTCCGCAACAGCCCACGCCTTGCGTTAGCGTCACTTCTTTCCCCCCTGTCACAGCCAATACTACATACTTCACGTTTCGAGTCAGCAATGGCGTTGGTTGTGCGCCGGCTGTACTGACTCATGTTCTTCTCCAACCCTTTGGGCGATCTATGCAACTCGTAGTATCACCAAACATGCTGCTCGGTGGGGGCGAGGGATGGAGCCCGCTGAAACCGTACCTGATCCCAGGCGGCCCAGTGTCACCATTCAGCCAGGTGACGCTTCGGTTGACTTTCCAGAATTCCGTGAATTTGACATCTACTAACCAGGTCAGTTACTCTGGGCCCCTTCCGCAATTTCAAAACCCAAAGGCGTCCTACCTTGGACTTTACTGCCTACCTTGCTCGGTCCCAACCGGCGGATCAACGACTATCGCGGGCGCTTTGGTAAATGCGTCGGGCAAGCCGATTGCAAGCGCTCCCGTAGTACTATCATACAAACTTACGAACAACACACTGAGACCGATAACGACTCTGATTACTAATTCGACAGGCGGGTATTCGACTACATGGCTCGGCGTATCGACTCTGCCAGTCGGAAGCTATCGACTTATTGCCAATTATACTGGTTCTCTACAGAACAATGCTGAAGGCACGTACATCCAGTTCTACGTCATCACCCCGACAAGCATCTTGCCGGGTGGAACGCTAACGGTATCCTACCCGTACTTCTTCAACGTCACTGGTGCAATATCGATAACACCGGAACGAATAGCCTACAGCAGCCAGGTTAATGCGACTGGGACAGGGCATCAGCTGATCGGCGAATACCTCACGCAATCTAGCGCAATACCGGTCACGGTGGGTTCTCCAACGATCGTCCCCGTAGTGGACATGACAATGAACGTGACAAAGATCAGTATTCTTTACGCGGCCCAGAACCAGAGCTTAGTCCAAGTTAACCTTCGCGTAACTAACACTGGACCTCAACTTGCCAACAATGTAATCGTATCTTCCCTGATTCCCCAAAGCTCCAGAACCAACTCGAGCGGCGGTCCTTCGATACCCTTCTGGTTGCCGGTTGTAAGCCTCGGTCCTTCGGTATCTGAAGCCAGCAACCTCAAGACTGTATCTTTCACTGTTGCTTCCCTCCCGTCCGGACAAAGCTACTCAACATGGTATGTCGTCAAGGCAAACACTACAAACCTTTTTGCGACTTCGAGCAACGTCACCGCTCAATCCGGTTCTAACCAATACAAGTTCTATTACACCGGTCCTCTGCTCGGTGTTTACCCTTCCGCCTCGACAATTGCTCTACCGCAAATTGGCCTGCTGAAGACATATGCTACAATAGACCCCGCAGTTGTAGCGAACAAGACCTCAACAATCGTGAGCGTACACATGTACAACGCAGGAAATGTGACCTACAACAACATCATTGCCATGATGCCGAATCTCTTAGGACCTGGACTGAGCTTTCCGATTCTGTCAAAGATCGTTCCGAACATGGCTCCCGGGGCATCTCAGACGGTTAACTTTACGGCAACCGCCACCGTGGCAACCTTATACTTCTCCAGTGGAGTATTCACATACTCTTTCTCCGGATCTGTCTCCTACAATCAATCTAGCACCAAGGGCTTCCAGAGCGGTTTCAGTCAGGCCGTGCCAATCTACGACCCAACAATCGCGGGCTTCAACCCAAGTCTGAGAGTCATCATTTCCCCGCTCACCTCACAAGTCTCGGCAGGCGCAACTAATCTCGTAATTCTAACTGTGACGAACACGGGAGCTTCCAACGTGACGAACTTCTCATACAGTCTCCAAGCTTACAGCCCATTGTTCAACCCAACAGGACCATCCTCCCCCGAGACAAGCTATGGAAGCTACTTCACCGGCTGGCCGTATAGCCTCGGAGCGGGCCAGAGCATTAATTTCAGAATTGGAATTCAAACGAGAGCAGGAGGCAGTTACCCCGTCTATGGGCTGTTGATTGACTATCAATACAGTCCGCCAGGGTCAACGGCCAGCAGTCAGGTAGCGCAAATTTCTGCGTCGAGTGCTGCGCTGGTAACGGCCACAGATACGACTCCTCCGACTGCCAGTATTCCTTGGTCCAGCCCGTTCGCTCCGACTTCCAGTGACCGAGTCCACGTTTGGACGCAAGTTTATGACGGCAGCGGGGTAAGCTCAGTTAACATAGAATATTCAACCGATAGACTCACGTGGACGTCTGTGCCGATGACACCGCTATTCGGCTCTTACGCAAAAGGACAAAACGTGCCTGTCCAACAACCATTCTTTGGAGACATTTACAACGTCACAATTCCTCCAATAGGTCCCGGCGCTGCCGTGTTTTATCGTATCAGATCAATAGACAGCCTTGGAAACGGTGGCCTGCAAGACAACAATGGCAACGACTACGTCTACTTCATTCAAGGGGGCAACAGCTGGCTCTTCCCCAACCTTGCCTCAGGAACAAACTTGCTTTTGAATGGGACCCAGTACGTTCCAGGAATCAAGACCTCTGTCTTCCTCAACGTGTCCACGCCAATTGCAGTTCAGGTAATTCAGCTAGGATTGAATCCAGGTGGACCCCCTCCGACCGGACTTTCGGCTTTAGGAATATACACGCAAGTTAACGCCAACATTTCCATCACTCTAAATGCTCGGGTTCGATTCTATTACACACCTAGCCAGATTCAGGGTCTGAACACTAGTACGATCGCTCCGTATTATTGGAACGGTGCAAGCTGGATCCCCCTAACCAATGTATCCGTGAATAGTAACCAGAATTACGTTGAGGGAACGGTCAACCACTTCAGCCTTTTCGCAGTGTTCGCCAAACCCGCTTCTAGTCAACCTCCGCCAACTACCCAACCGGCTAGCCAGCCGACTTTCCTTTACATCGGTCTTGCTGGCCTGATCGCTGCGATTGCCATTATTGGAGGAATTTTCCTGACAAAGAAACGAAAACATGGCACGTCTAGCCTCCTCCCAACACCAGCCTCCCCTTCCCCCATTTCTGGAAGCCCAGCGAGTGTCTGACTCGCCCCATTAAGGCCATGCAAGGTTGGTCAGGGTCAGAGTCGGTTTGACCTCCTTCGGCCTCCTCCGCTTCACAGCCAAAGGCCTCGCCAGCCGCAGAACGCGCACTATCCTTACAATTGTCGGGTTAGCAGCTCTCATCCTTACGTACGTCACGGTCCAGTCTCTCGTTTCAACTCTGGAAGTGAACTTGTCTGGAACCGTGTCCTCACTCGGTGGAGAAATTGACGTGTGGAGCAAGGGCGCCTCCTATCCCCTACTTAGCAAGATTCCTGAGTCCTACGCTGGGATAGTCAAGGAAATCCCAGGGATTTCTTTCGCGACGCCAGTCACGCTCGCATTATTGACAGTTGAATCGGCTGAAGCACTCGCCGCGGGTGTAGTTCCCGCGCAACTACACTCTCTTCTCAACTATAGCATGGTTGATGGCATTATGATAACTTCCAACCAGACCGGAATGCTCGCAATGGGGAAAGCGCTAGCTGCCACTGTCGGAAAAAGCGCTGGAGATACCACACAGCTCAATGGAGCAACGTACAGGGTTTCTGGGATATACCTTACCAACAGCTGGATGGACTACTCTGTTATCATACCCCATAGGGTCGCGCAACAAATGATCGGTATGGTGAACGGCACTTCGATGATCGTTGCTACGGCTCGGGACTCACGAAATGTCAACAATGAGATAGACCAGATCAGGAGCCTAATGCCGACAGTCGAAGCCTTTCGGAGTAGCGAGGCTCCCTCCAAGGTCTCGCCAATTTTCGCCTCTCTGGAGAGCATAGCCTCTGACATAACAGCCATTGTGACTCTGGGCGTTGTTTTGGGAATGATGAACTCAAATCTCAACAACCTTCGCGAAAGAATGCGAGCGTTTGCGATATTCAAGGCTACAGGAGCATCTTACAACCAGATAGTCAAGCTGGTCCTGTATGAGTCTCTCTTACTAGGGGCTCTGGGAACTACGGTCGGGCTTGGAATATCCTACGCGGCCATTCAATTCATCTCGATACCAATAGTCCAGAATGTCAGCGTCGGCATTATTCTGGTGCCCTCCACGTTTCTCTTTGCCGTTTTGTTAGCATTTTCCGTTTCCTTCGTGGCCTCCATCTATCCGGCGTTAAGAATTGCCCGGGTTCGGCCTCAGGAGGTCTTTAGGTTTGGGTGAAGAATCCGTTCTCAGAGCCGTTGAACTGAACAAAACATTCTGGGCCGGACCAGAGAAAACGGTCGCTCTCGATAACGTAAGTCTTGAGATTCGCAAGAAGGAGATTCTAGCTGTCTACGGTCCATCAGGGTCTGGAAAGACCACTCTCCTGTTCATTCTAGGCGGGTTTGACAAGCCAACATCTGGCCGGGTGATGCTGGATGGAATCGAAATCTCCAATATGGATGAGCGTCGACTTTCCCAGATAAGACGGAGCGCGGTGGGGTTTGTTTTCCAAAACTACAATCTGGTCGAGGAGTTGACTGTTCTGGAGAATGTCAAGTTGACCATGATGTTCGACGGAATAATTGAGGATGAAATGAAGAAAAGGGCAAGTGAGCTTCTCAACAGAGTAGGTCTGGCTGGAAAGGAGAAGCGCCGCCCTTCTCAACTCAGCGCAGGGGAGCAACAACGAGTCGCGATAGTGAGAGCCTTGGCGAATGGGCCGCGTCTTGTATTGATGGATGAACCAACCGGGAACCTAGACCAAGATAACTCGAGAATAATCATGGAATTTGTCGCGAACATAATGCTAGTCGATGATGTGAGCTTCATCATCGCGACGCATAACCTTGAGATTGTGCAAGAAACGCCTCTCAGGCTGTTCCTAAACGCGGGCCGGGTAGCGGCTGGCTTCTTATCACAATCGTAGGCTATTGGCCAACTAGAAAGCGCTCGTGGCCCTCATCGTTGAGAGCCCTGCATTTCCAGCTCGTTCAGTTTGTATTGCAGATGTCTCTCCATGGCCTTCGTCATAAGCAACCCGCTCTTCATGCTCTTGTAGATGAAATGCCAATAGTCTTTCTGAGTTACTCTATCTTTTCCGATGTCGAGAACGTAGAGCTCAAGCTGATCTAGCAGGTTCATCACGTCCCTATCTCTCAAACTATGTCCACCTAAATTAGTGGAAGCCTTGTTCTTTCATCCACTTGTCTGAGAATAACTTGCTGAGATAGTTCCGGCCCGTGTCAGGGAGCAATGTGACAATCGTCTTGCGTTCGTCCAATCGCTGTGCGACCCTCAAGGCGGCCTGCACTGCTGTTCCTCCTGATCCTCCCACCATGATCCCTTCTTCCTGGGCGAGTCGTCGAGCCATTTGGAACGCATCAGTGTCAGAGACTTGTATCACATCATCTATGATCGACATGTCAAGTGTTCCGGGCATGAAGTCTTCCCCTATCCCTTCTACCATGTACTGGTGTGACTTTTCACCTTGTCTGTAAAAGCGCGGATAGAAAATGGATCCTTCAGGATCGGCGCCGACGACTTTCAGGTTTCTTTTCTTGCTCTTCAGAAACCGGCCTGTTCCAGTGATGGTTCCACCGGTTCCCATTCCGCATACAAAAACGTCTAACTTACCTTCAGTTTGACGCCATATCTCGGGTCCTGTTGTCCGATAGTGGGCATCGGGATTTGCCCGGTTCTCGTACTGGTTAGGCATGTATGAGTTCGGAATATCTCGCGCCAGCTTTTGCGCGACCTTTGTATAGTGTTCAGCAGATTCCGGTGGAACGTTGGTGGGTGTTACCACCACTTTTGCACCGTATGCTCGAAGTATGCTCCTTTTCTCCTCGCTCATCTTGTCTGGCATTACGAAGATCATCTTGTATCCTTTCACAGATGCAACCATTGCGAGTCCAATTCCGGTGTTTCCTGAGGTGGGCTCGATGATCGTTCCATTGGGCTTTAGGAGACCCATTTGTTCGGCTAGCTCAACCATCGCGATTCCTATGCGATCCTTAACGCTTCCACCAGGGTTGAGATTTTCCAACTTGGCAAGGATCGTAGGTTTGACGCCTTTCGAGACCTTGTTCAACCGGACAAGAGGCGTGTTTCCTACGACATCCAGTATGGACTTGTGAACTTCCATTGAGGCAAAGGCTTCCTTTCGTTATCTTTCATCAAGGTTGTTTATCTGAATATGCAAACTCGCACATCTTCAGTTTGCTCCAAAACAGAGGATTTACTGGTCGGCGAGGTAATCATTCATTTCAGGTAAAGGCCCAAGAGCGAAACACACACTATCTCCAGGGTCATCTATGAGATTACTACGGACCATCGTGTGAAGTATCACGACCCTTAACTTTCGTGATTTGCCAACAGACTTGACGCGTGATTGTAAAATTGTCGCAACGGGTCCCGACGGGCGTTCCTGAACTAGACAGTGTGATAGAGGGTGGGCTTCCGAAAGCAGGTCTATTTCTTGTGGCTGGAACTCCTGGGTCGGGTAAGACAGCCTTCAGTGCGAGGTTCCTTTACGAGGGAATTCTCAAGGGCGACAAGGGAATCTATGTCTCTTTCGCAGAAGGTCGTGACGCGTTCTTTTCTGAAATGGCGCGAAATGGTTTGGACTTCGCGAAGGCCGACGCAGAGGGCATGTTCCTCTACATGGACCTTCTAACGGTTAAGAACGAGGGAATCCCGGCTGTAACCCAGTCTATAGTGGACGCAGTTCTTGACTTCAAAGCGTCTAGGCTTGTAATTGATTCCTT
Organism: Candidatus Bathyarchaeia archaeon; assembly: GCA_035935655.1. Classification (NCBI taxonomy): domain Archaea; kingdom Thermoproteati; phylum Candidatus Bathyarchaeota; class Bathyarchaeia (SeqCode); species Bathyarchaeia archaeon. Next base: position 81,780 of record DASYWW010000046.1, on the reverse strand, counting down.
TTCTGCTATGGCCCAAGCGGTCCCTCAATTGATTGAGGCTCGGTCAATACTTCACACAATTCTTGGAAAAGTAATCAGACAGGCTGAATGCACGACCCTCCTGATCTCCGAGGTTCCAGTTGGCACTTCGAGGTTGGGTCTAGGGATTGAGGAATTCGTGGCGGATGGAGTCCTCAAGTTCACTCAGAAGGAGATCGACGGGAGAGTTATCAGAAACTTGGTCATTCACAAATTACGTGGGACAAAGATAGGAAGGAGAGAGCATATGTTCACCCTCGATGGCGGATTTCGCATGTTGAGTCCATTCGACTCTTCACATCCTAACAACGGACACTCCTATCCTGTCATCAAGAATACGGCATCGCACTCATCAACGGGAATCGCAGGTCTCGATGCGATTCTTGGAGGAGGATTCAAGCGGGGAAGTCATATCCTCTTGGAGGTTGGAGAAGACGTATCGTCACCATCTCTGATGAGTTTTCTTACTCCGATAATATCAAACACCGTAAAGTCTGGCGACCAAGTCATCTGCGTCCCGGTCAATGGAATGTACCCTGAAGAATTGCAAGACTCTCTCAGAAAGTCTGTTCCGGAGGGACTTGCTTCAGTTCAAATCTTCGACATCACGGGAAAGGGTGGTCCGAACACAGTGGACCTTGGAGGTGCAACAGTCCTCCAACCTTTTGACATGTTCTGGAAGACCGCTAAGAAGCTGAGGAAGCCGGAAAACCGGCTGCTGAGCATAATCGGCTTCGACGCATTGGAGGCCAGATACGCAAAGGATCTTCCTGCGATGCAGGGTCTAATCATCGAGACTATCGCCAAGGTAAGAAATGCTGGCGATATCATCGTATCGATAGCTCGGCCATTCTCCAGCACGTTGAGAGAACTTGCCAGCGCCTCTGATGTTCATTTGAGACTTGCCCAGTATGACGGCGTTCTTTGTCTGTTAGGTGTGAAGCCCAGAACCGATTACTATGGTGTCTCTCATCCAAACTACGGTGCCCTCGCTCAGATTGAGCTAGTCCAGGTTTCCTAGATTGGCCGCCGCGGTACGTACATCGCTAGATGGCCCGCTGATAGAATCTATCGACGCCGCTCTCAGCGCGCTTGGTTCAAGTACGAGAGACTCGGTTCTACTCTATCTCCACAAGAGATATTCCATTTCGTTGGAAGAGACACCTCAGAGAATGGACGAATTCCTCACTGCGCTCCATGCCATTCTAGGATACGGAGCAAGAGTGATAGAGAAACTAGTGATCGCGAGACTAGTCGAGACGAATGAAATCCCTCTTGACGAGGCCAGAGGCAGAAATCTGGCCGAGATTGTTTATCTTTCAAGTAAGGGACGCAGCAAGAATAAGGCGACAGACTAAGAATCAAGCTGGTTTTGCCTGACTTTCGAATCGCCTTGCAAGTCCGAAAACCCCAATGAAGAGAAGTGCTCCCGCTATAGCGGTGACCGTTGAGCTGAGGATAGTGGTGGTCTCCCCGACTGAGCTTATCAGGTTGGACAATTGATCTCTTGGCAGAGAGAGTGTCAGGACCAATCCCACGACGCTTTGAATAGTCAATAGGGAAAATGCCGCGATTATCATAGTCCACGCTCGAAACGAGCCTGTTATCCTTGTAACTTTGTAGGCATAGAATACAACCCCGGCTTGGAAGATGAGCTCTAAAACCGCTATGAAGTAAAGCGTTGGTAAGACAATAGGATCTAGCATTCTTCCTACAGCCTCATTTCCGTTTCTCCGCGGCCCCGCGGAAGAGATCCATGAATTTCTCCGAGGCCACCCTTCTCGGCGAGCCGGTGATGAGTCCTTCATAGTTCGTGAATGCGGATTCTATCTTGATTCCTGTCGGAGCTATCTCAAACTCTCTGAGCCGTTTGTCGTGGTCACTTCCCCTCATCTTCAGAACCACCAAAGCCTTGCGCATTGAGGATTCTATCTCGACGGGCTTCAGTGCAAGGATACAGTCCACCAGGAAGCTCAATCCTACTTCTGTGACTGAGAACGATCCACCTGCCATCTGTGGAGACTCCCAAATCATCATGGAGCTTATCCCCTTGGTCTTGAGATGCATGATCAATCGGTACGCTTCTCGTCTAAGCTCGCCCTCCTTGACGAACATTGCAAGATGACTCAGCGAATCCACAACCATTCGTCTTGGCTGAACATCTCGGAAGGATTCGTCAAGCAGACTCTCCCCTTCCGACTCTAACAACAAGTTCGGGGACGTGCATACCATTCTGAACTTGTTCTCTTCCTCTAGCTTGCGTAGGTCCCATCCGAAGTTCTTAGCGTCTCGGTAAATCTGGTCAGGCATCTCCTCAAAGGATACGTAGATTCCAGGTTCTCCGAACTTGACTCCATTAACCAAGTACTGGAGGGCTAGCGTTGTCTTTCCGCAGCCCGCACTTCCAGCAAGCATCACTGCATCACCTTCCATAAATCCTCCATGCAACATCTCGTCCAGATCAACTATTCCGGACCGGACCCTGCCACCTTCCCCGCTTTTTCCAGCGAAGAATTGGGGGAACCCAGGGACTCCGGTTCTAGAACTTGGTGTTGTCAATTTTCTCCACTCCTTCTAGATTCCTAAGATGTTTCGCGATGGCGTCCAATACTTCTCGGTCCCTCGCGCGATCCAGGAGCAAGACCTCAGAGCGACCAATCCGTCTTGTCTTTAAGATCCCGAGATGAACCAGCCCCCGCACATCTTCTTCGATCGAATTCCCTGTTCTCCCGATGCGACGTGCGACGCTGTCGAGAGTATCGATGAGCCCAGGATTGCGGTGAAACAGGACAAGGAGGTCTCCCGTAATCTCTGACGCGAGAAGCGTTTCCAGCATCTGGGCGGCGCTCATTTCGTCGGCCCCTCCGCCTTGCAGGCTTCCCTTGCCAACTCAAGGGCCTCCCCATAGTCGAAGCGTTCTTGAGGATTGTACTGAACATTCAGTTTTCTGAGTAGATCCTTGACGATGACCTTCTCAAGGACCGTTGCTCCGTTACCGAAAACCAATTGTAATTTCCTGTGAAACTCTTTCGGGTCTGTTGCTTCATTGAATAATCCTTGGCCGCTGAGAACTCCTAGGATGGCTTCGCCTAAAGCGGATCTAATCCCCTCGCCGATGCTGAGCTGCAACATCGATGAGAAAGTCTTCTCTTGAGCCAGTCTTGAGTTGGTTCGGCTTGTCTTCCAGTTTGTTCGGAAGTCGTCCTGAGGCATTGTTGAACCGGACGAACCCATGGCTAGAGCTAGGCTCCTGCTCATTTGTTTCGTTGACAACCCATAGAAGGATAAGCTCGTTGTAACCCTGTCCTTGGAATGTTAGTTGTTACGACACGCGCGCCTATTGCGTCGAATTTAGCGGCGAACATGAAAATATGGGTCAAAAAAACACATGCGTGGAAGGTGTTTCGAGTAAGCCGCAAATAGCTCGTTTTTCTCGCAAGAAATGCATAAATTAGCGCCACAGCCGCGGGTGCGAGGCCGGTCGAGACAACATGGCGTCGCTAATCGCGTTCGTAAGCATATTTGTTGAGTCGCCCTACATGGACGACGTAGTGCAAGCCCTTTCCCGTCTCGACAAGGTAGTCGACCTCTACGAGGTCACGGGCGAGTTTGACATTGTTACCGTAGTCTCGGCATCAGACATTGAGGAGTTTCGGGACGTCCTCAAGAATAAGATAATGAAAGTTAAGGGCGTTAAGAGCACGGTAAGCTCGATCGTTCTAAAAACCCACAAGGGTTCTGGGGCTAACGGCGATATTTTGAACGCGACCTCGGCCGTTGCGGCTTCTTACAGGGACCGGAAATAGATTAACTTCCTTTGAACGCTGGGGCCGTTACAAGGAGGTGGTTAGCGGCTGATCAACCTGAGCAGTTTGTTCATACTCATCACGATTCTGATCATAGCTATCCTATCAGGCCGTCTTCTGGCTCCCCACATTACTAGAGTCTTCACTTTAACACCTAGTCGTCTCGACAAGTTACTCAACCCAATCGAGCGCGCAATCTACCGACTAATCGGAGTTGACCCAGCTCGGGGAATGGGTTGGAAAGAGTACTTTCTCGCAGCACTCTTTGTAAATATTTTCCAGATGGTAATCGCATTTGCAATCTTCACATTGCAGGGCGTACTTCCATTGAACCCTCAAGGGTTTCCAGGTCTCTCGTGGGACTTGGCGCTTATGCAGGTCATCAGCTTCGCGACGAATACCAACCTTCAACATTACAATGGAGAGGGGAATTGCATTCAACTTCCGAATTGCAGCAGCCTATTCGGAGTTCCTGGTCTTTCCTATTTTAGCCAGATGATGGCTGTCCAGTTCTTGCAGTTCACCAGCGCAGCTACGGGAATATCCGTGGCCGTCGCAATGATTCGGGGGTTTGTCGCCCGTTCCAAGGACTTGGGCAACTTCTATGTCGACTTCACGAGATCTTTGACGAGAATACTTCTCCCACTTTGCTTTGTGGCGTCTTTGATATTCGTGGGACTTGGAGTTCCTCAAACTCTGACAGGATACGTGAAGATCGCGAGTACTGTGGAGGGGGCGACACAGACGATCCTGGTCGGACCTGTCGCTTCCCTTGTTAGCATCATGCAGCTGGGCACAAATGGAGGAGGATACTATGGAGCGAACTCGGCATATCCCTTCCAGAACCCGAACCCTGCGTCTGACATATTCCAGATCTTCTTGATGCTACTCATTCCTACCTCGCTCTGTTTTGTATTCGGCCAGCTAATCGGCAGAAAACGGGAAAGTCGCCCCATTCTGTGGGGTGCCTACTCACTGTTTGCACTCAACCTCTTGATCGCCTTCACTCCCAGCTTTCCTCTTGTAGGCCCAGGAATGGAGGTTCGTTTCGGAGGCTTCTTCTCAGTATTCTGGACGGTCGTGACCACAGCGGTAACAACCGGCTCAGTTAACGCATCCCTGTCAAGCGTGAACCCTCTGGTCATACTCTCAGCATTCAATGGAATGCTGATCCAGGCGACTCCCGGCGGGAAGGGGGTCGGGGTGATGTACATGGTAATGTTCATCGTCCTCACCATTTTCATCGTTGGCCTGATGTCGGGCCGGACACCAGAGTATCTTGGGATGAAAATAACCTCGAGAGACGTTAAACTGGTTATGATCGCATTTCTCGTCCACCCTATCATAATCCTAGTACCGACAGTCCTTGCTTACTGGACTGGGGCTGCAAGTGCAATCGGCGTCGGGACTAACTCGACAGGTTTCACACAGATATTCTACGAGTTCACATCCGCCGCTTCCAACAACGGTAGCGATTTTCTCGGGGCATCGGCCAATACACCATTCTTCAACATCTCGACAGCGCTGGTTATGTTTCTCGGACGGTTCGTGCCTATCGGGCTATTGCTCGCGCTGGGCGGTTCTATGCTAAGCCGAAAGAGACTCACGACAGAGGCAAGCGTGAAGACAGACAGCATCCTCTTCTCTGTCGTCCTCGTGGGAAGTATCCTCGTCCTCGTCCTTCTTACCTTCTTCCCGTTCCTTGCACTCGGCCCAATTCTAGAATTTTTCCAAGGACGAATGAACGGATTCTAGGGGAAGATCGTGACAACGCGAATCGGTAGAATGGTTCTGGTCCGGCGCCAGGGATTGTTTTCCCGAAAAGTGCTCATAGACTCCTTGATCCGCCTGGACCCCCGGAGGTTAATCGCCAACCCAGTAATGTTGATCGTGGAGATCACTTTCTTAATCGTCGCAGCGATGGCAATCTATCCCTACGGATTCCCGAGGGTTGCAAGCCATTCCCTACAAGTATTCTACGTCGAGGTTGCCTTGATTCTTCTGATTACAGTCTGGTTTAGCACTCTGTCCGACGCGCTTGCAGAGAGCCAGGCAAAGAACACGGCGAACAGTCTTCGAAGACTCGAGATGGAGGTATCAAGTAAGAAGGTTCTCATCGAAGAAGGGTCTAGACGAATCGTTTCAACTCCTTCTAGGGAGCTTCGAAAGGGCGACCTGATTCTTCTAGAGAAAAATGACACCGTCCCCATTGACGCACAGGTCCTGGAGGGAATCGCCATGGTTGACGAGTCCCTCTTAACAGGAGAATCCACCGCGGTCCGAAAAGCACCAGGGGATGACGTGATCGGGGGGTCCCAAATTCTCAGCGACACGCTGACGGCGAAAGTTACGGCCAACCCTGATGAGACCTTCATCAACCAGATGATTAGGATGGTGGAATCATCCAAGAGACCGAAGACCCCGAACGAACAAGCCGTGACCATTGTCCTGATAGGACTCACGGCAATCTTCACGATCCTCGTCGTGGCTCTGTTGGGTCTATCTCTGGTTCTGAGCCTCGCGGCAGACCTCTCAGTGTTGATGGCTCTCTACGTCTGCCTTTTGCCGACAACGATAGGGGCACTCCTTCCCTCGATCGGCTTATCAGGCATCTCAAGGCTCTACAAGGAAAAAATCGTAGCAAAATCTGGCCGCGCAGTCGAAACTGCTGGAGATACTGACGTTATTCTTCTCGATAAGACCGGGACTATCACTGTCGGAAATAGACAGGCGGTTGAGTTTTTGCCGTTTCCCGTATTTGCTGAGAGAGATGTGGGCGAGGCCGCGTTCCTTGCTTCTTGGCACGATGACACGCCTGAAGGGAGAAGCCTCATCAGGCTGGCTTACGAGATGGGCTACGTGCCCAAGGAGCTAAACGCTCTGGACGCGTCTGAGGTTTACGAATTCAGCGCCAGCACTCGGACTAGTGGCGTAAAATTATCCGGTGGAACAGGGTTCATGCTTCCCAAGAGCGGGGGGACGGGTAGAGAAAGAGGAAGACTTAGGAGAAAATTCGAACCCCACGTTGAAGGTGGGGTCCCAGTTGGATCTGATGAGATAGAGATAATCAAGGGAGCACCTGATGCTGTCAAAAAAATTGTCAAGTCTGTTCCTGCTGATTACGACATGATCGTCCAGAGCATTTCCGCCACAGGAGATACGGCCATGGTCATTTCGAGAAACCGAGAAGCGATTGGGATTGTAAGATTGCGGGACGTCCTCAAGCCCGATATCAAGGAGAAGATCGAAGCGATCAAGGTGATGGGCATCAGACCGGTGATGATAACCGGCGACCAACCGCTCACAGCCAAGAGCATAGCTGCCGAGGTGGGAATTGATGAGTACCGGCCCGAGGCGAAACCCGAGGACAAGTACGACATTGTCAAGCGGGAACAGGCCGAGACAAGAATTGTTGCAATGATTGGAGATGGGACCAACGATGCTCCCGCCCTAGCAATGGCCGACGTGGGCCTGGCGATGAATTCAGGAACACAGGCTGCGAAAGAGGCTGCTAACATGGTGGACCTCGAATCGAATCCCGCCAAGATCATAGAAGTAGTGATGCTCGGAAAACAACTGCTGATGACCCGAGGCGCAGTGACAACATTCAGCATCGCAAACGACGTAGCGAAATATTTCGCGATCATGCCTGTGTTGTTCGCATCAACAGTCCCTGAGCTCAAAGCTTTGAACGTGCTCGGGCTTGGACTAAACACTGCTGTACTCTCAGCACTCATCTTCAACGCCATCATCATTCCTCTCCTTATTCCCTTGGCCATGCGGGGCGTCAAGTTCAAGCCTTCGGGAGCTATGACCATCTTCCTGAGAAACACGCTAATCTACGGAGTCGGCGGAGTCATCGTTCCGTTCGTTGGAATCAAGCTCATAGACGTAGCAATATCGGTGCTCTAGGAGAAAAAAGCCACGTTGAATGTCAAGCGAGAACTTCGGCAAAACTATAGCCCAGCGGCAAGAATGGCAGTAATCTCCCTGATACTCTGCGGGCTAGTGTTCCCTCTTGTCATAACCGGATTCGCCCAAGCATTCTTCCCGTCACAGGCGAACGGGAGCCTTCTTCAGTTTCACGGCAGGAGTATCGGCTCGAACCTTATCGCTCAAAATTTCAACCTGCCGATATTTTTCCATCCTCGAAACGATTCTGCCTCAGGGGTCGACCCGGACATAACAGTCCCAGATGCGTACTCTCAGATCCCGAGGATCAGCGATGCGACAAAGGTCTCGGTCGAGACGCTACAAAAGATTGTAGTCCAGAATGAAGAGGGCACACTTTGGATCTTCGGTACTCCCTACGTGAATGTTCTACGGCTCAACATTGCTCTGATCCAAACAACTGGGAACTCGGCTTACAACAGTTTCCAGTAGGTTGTTTACACGCGACTCAAGTTTCCACCTCTAGGGTTAAGGATGAAAATCATCTTCTTGATCACACTCTCGACAGGGTCCTCGATTCTCCCGCGTGCGCAATCATCTTCACCCTCTCCGGTGAATAGCATCATTACCGGTCTTAGCTTCCCGGTCTCCTTGAAGTTCGCTTCAGACGGACGCATCTTCTTCAACGAAAAAGACACCGGGAACATCCGGATCATTCAAAAGAACGGAACATTATTGTCAACTCCCTTTGCGACGATTTCACCAATATTCACGGACGGCGAATCGGGACTGTTGAGCATTGCGTTGGATCCATCTTTCGCTTCCAATGGATACCTTTACGCCTACTTCACCTATCGCGATAGCCAATTCTATACTCACGGCCACATCGCCCGCTACACCGCAACGGGTAACCTTGGAACAAGCCCGATCGATATTTTCGATGTCGTAAGCGCCGCTCCTAACACGCCTCCTTATCATAACGGTGGCTATATCAAGTTCGGACCGGATGGGAAACTCTACGCGCAGGTCGGGGAGTTCCACCAAGGTTGCCCTTCGCAAGACCCATTGTCCAGAACTGGCAAGATACTTCGAATGAATTCGGATGGGTCGGTTCCTTCCGACAATCCGTTCCCGGGAAGCCTTGTCTACGCTTTGGGCATACGCAATGCCTTCGGCTTTGACTTCGACTCATCAAATGGAAGATTCATCGCCACAGAGGCAGGTCCCAGCACCGACGATGAGATCAACATCATCGTCAAGGGTGGAAATTATGGTTGGCCCACATGCCTCGGGATCTGCCACAATCCGTCTTTCATAGATCCAATCGTCGTCTTCAATCCGGTAGTCACGCCCACAGGCATAGCCGCAGTTGCTCCAAACGTCTACTATTTTGGGGAATGGAATACAGGAAACCTCGAGCGTCTGGAACTCACTTCAAACGGAACAGTAGTTTCGATGGGCCAGGTCTATACCCAAAGTGGTGGAATCGTCGCTGTTGAAATGGGACCTAATGGAAGACTGTACTTCACATCTCCTAGCGGAATCTACACCTACGACGTTCAATCACGAGGTCCTGTGATGCCCAACTCGATTTTCATAGTCTTCGCGATCGGGGTAACAGTATTCGCAACAGCGGCGTTAGGCTATTTGGCGTTCCGCTATCGTAGCAGACGTTCTCCTCAAGCTACCGCAAGAATCTACGAGAGCCAATGAGTTGGGCTCCCCTTAAAAATTGAGTGTGTCGGTGTCACATTAGTTTCTGGTATAGTACGAAGTATGCTGTTGCCATGAATACGAAACAGAGAAGCATTCCGAAGCCGAGAAAGCCATATGCCCGCTTCGGCCGGTAGGCGTTTCGCGTGCTCATGAACATCATGTACAATCCGATTACTCCAAATGCGTAGAGAAGAGAGACGAATACTCCTTCAGCCGGAGTCTGATTGTTAATGTCGTGCGGATAGACGAAGCCGAGACCTTGTTGCACATTCAATAGACTCACAGACGTACCAGCGCCCACTAGAATGAATAGTCCTCCCGCGAGAACAAAAACGGTAAAGGCGAGAATCAGGAATGAGGCTACAGGTAATAGCGGTCTGCTCGAGCCGGGAGCGAGTTTGACAAAGCTCATTCTGAATGCTAGGTTGTTGAGAGATCTCTTCAGCTTGAAGAGTCCTGTTCTGAATCCCATCGCCTGTTCCACGTTGTCGAGTGACTGGTGGCCTTGGCCGATTATAAGCCCTGCTTTCCCTAGTGCATGCATGACTCTGAAACCATTTTTATAGCGCGCTTGGTCATGAGACCTCACGAGGCTTCCTTACCGATTTGTGTCCGCAGAGAATCTTATGCTCCAAGTGCGGCGAGCTCCTCTATACTGGGCTTGAACTAGAGACTCCTGGTGAGATCATACAGCGGAACGGAGGTTATTGTCCGAAGTGCGGTAAGAAGCTGGGCTTCGACACTGAGAACTTGAAAATCATTCCTGAAACCCCTGTTGTTCCTGGTCCGTAACCTCCTCACATTCTTTTTTCTACCACGACTCAATCAACCCAGATAAGTAGTGGTCGACTCTTGGCAAAACGCACGCACGTCTACGAGTACCACAAGAAGCACGGGAACATTGTTGATTATGCCGGTTTCGAACTTCCTGTCTGGTTCGAAGGCATAATCCCGGAATGCCACAGCGTTCGGAACAACTGCGGAATATTCGATGTCTCCCATATGGGACGGATTTTAGTGGAAGGAAAAAGTGCGGAGTCATTTCTCAACCAGCTCACAACAAACGACGTGTCCAAGCTCGCGGTCGGAAGAGGACAGTATACTCTCTTCTGCAGTCCAAAGGGAGGAATCATCGACGATCTGACCATCTTCAGAATCGGTAGCATGCGATATCTCGTCGTATACAATGCCGGTAATCGGGACAAGGACTGGAATTGGCTTCACAAGAACAAACCACGAAGCGATATGACTCTTTCTGACATTTCAGATAATGTTGCCATGTTCGCGGTTCAGGGTCCCAGAGCAGCCGCGGTCCTCTGGAACGTGTCCGGTGTCAAGCTCGAAGAGGTAGAGAGGTATGGAACAAAAGATGCGAAGGTTGCCGGGATTCCGTGCCTTTTGACGCGCAGCGGATACACGGGTGAGGACGGTTTCGAGATCTACGTCTGGAATACGAATGTGAATGAACCCACAAGTGCCGTGAAAGTCTGGGAAAGGATACTGTCAGGAGGCAGGGAACTGGGGATCTCTCCAGTTGGGTTAGGCGCCAGAGACGTGTTGAGACTTGAAGCAGGTATGTGTCTCTATGGAAACGACATCGACGAGGATACTTCTCCGGTCGAAGCGAAGCTGAACTGGGTTGTTCGTCTGGAGAAGCCGGATTTTGTCGGCAGGAAAGCGATCATGAACCTAAAGGAGAAGGGACCGAGAAGGATTAGAGTTGGGTTCAGGATGAAGGAAAAGGGAATCCCACGCCAAGGCCAAGACATTGTCGCGGATAACGTAGACGGGAAGGTTTCCAGCGGGACATTTTCTCCCACGCTCAGCGTTGGGATTGGGATGGGCTACGTTCCTCCATCTCTAGCCGCGATTGGAGAGACATTCAGTGTTGGTATCCGAGACCGGAGAGTCTTGGCCGAAGTTGTCAAACTTCCTTTTTATCAACGACGATCAGAGAATCACGTTCTCGTTTTCGGAGAAGAGTTGGGGCTGAAGGACTTCATGAAAAGATACCGCTCGTTAAGCCAACCCCCGGCTGCGGGTGCGACTCATCGAGTCTAAAGCGAGAGCTATTCTGCGGGGCAGGGAATTCTTCGTGCAAACTTAGTTTGAGATTTTTGTTAGCTATCCGGCCACTTCGAAGGTTCGGGCTTTGAGCCGGTCGCATTCGTGCTGCGTACTGTGCCTCTCGCACAGGTCTCTGCTACAGTGGGGGCAGTTCTCCACTGCCAGTATCTGGCAGTCAGTGCATACCGCACCCCATACTAGTGCCATTCTTTTTTCATGTCTCCGAGAATTCTCGACTATTAGTGATGGTTACTAAAGCCGTTTGGACATTTCTTACTCAAAAAGATAAGTAAAATGGTACCGAACCTACAAGGACACGTCTAACGGAGATAGACATTACCCGTAATCTTTCTTTATGAATAGATCTAACGTCGAGGCTTCTCTTTCTTGCCCTTTAAGAGAGCGTCCAGGCTCACACCGTTTACCGTGAAAACCCGGTACCGCGTTCCCGGAAGATCCCCATACGCCTTTCCCTCGGCGCCCCCGATGCCCTCGATTTCGACTTCATCATGTTCGTCTATGAAGTTCAAGGCTCCATCACCTGGAAGAAAAGCGGTTACGGTCTTTCCGTTCTTGATGATCTGGGCTCTCACGCATTTCCGAACGGCGCTGTTGGGCTGCCGGCATTCCACGCCGACCTTCTCTAGGACGATAGCTTTTCCCTGGGGTGCTCCTTCGAGCGGGTCCGATTTGTAGTCTAAGCCAAGCATTCGTCGTTTGTATGGTGCATAGGCCCATCTGAACTCTTTCCGCCTCTTCCTGAGCTTCTGGGCTGCAAACAGCCCCCTTGACGCCTTGGCCATTCATTCACCATTTATGGGGAGGCTAACGGGCTCGCTGGGTTGCTTTTTAGATTGACGCCGAGAGGTTCGACCCAAGGCCGTGGAGGATTCCTTTCTTCCCGGAAACCGGTCCTCCGTCGCGAGATGCGATCGCTAGTACACCCCTTTTTTCTAGAAATAATTTTCCGTCTGGCAGTGATTCCAGGCGAGACGCGCGATTCGGGGTGCGACAGGCTTTGATTGGAATGCGTTTGCTCGGGTTATCCCAGTGATTCCCGAACAATTCTGCGACAGAATCTAGGGGCGATATCAGAATCGTGATCGGGGCTGATAATGGGCGATTTCCAAACGGCCCAAGTTAGAATGGTCTGGTTACTGGACGACGACGTGGTCGATGTCGAAGTATCTTTTCACAAGTAGACGTGTCTTGTCAATAGTCCGACCGTTCTTCCCGATCGCTATCGCCTTATCCTGAGCATCTACCTCAACAACTACGATCTTCTTGTCCGGCCTTTCTGTCACACGTATCTCTTTGATCCTCGCAGGTGATAGGCTGTTCCGGATCAAGCCTTCAGGAGTATCAGCGTACTCAACGACCTCGATCTGACGGCTCGTCATCCGGCGCAACTGGTTGATGTTCTTCCCACCCTTCCCAATCGCTAGTCCCATGTCGCCGGGCTTTGCCACGAAAATTATCCGTCCTAGTTTTTCGTCGATTACGCAGTCTTGTGTGGTTGCTCCGGTGGTGCTCTCGAAGAGAGCCATGTACTTCATTTCTTCACTGGTTAGCTTGATCTTGGGTTGAAGCATCACTTGTTCTCAGCCAGCTTCAAAACCTCAGAATCCCCCGGCTCTCTAACAACCATCGATGCGACTGGAAAGGGCTTCTCGCACAGCGCACCCAAATCCAGGCTGCTACCCTGAAAGACGTAGACCGGAACCTCCGACTGCTCCGCATCATAGATGATGTTTTCGCGAAAATCGGTAGGACAATTGCTTGCAAGAATCAGGAGCTTAGCTCTTCCAAGGGAGGCACTGGAGAGAGCGACTTTGCTTCCGAACTCTACTTTGCCGGTCTTAACGGCCATTCGGATCTGTTTGTTCACGTCCAACTGATTCTACTTGCTCCCTTTTCGGGACATCGACATGGAGACTTCTATCAGGCCTGTTCCCATCGGCACCTGCTGGCCGACGATCACGTTCTCGGCAACGCCCCTGAGAGTGTCCACGATTCCTTTCACAGCAGCATCCACAATGGTTGGGATTGTGATCTCGAACGCCGCCTTTGCAAGAGTGCTTGCCTTCTCGCCGCTGACGCCGTGGCGTCCGACTTGAAGGACATCGCCTGAAGAGGTCATCATGTCAGCCACCAACATCACGTGTCTAACGTCGACGTCGAGCCCCTGTTCCTCCAATACTCCTAGTGCTTCTTTGATTATCACGTTCCGGGCTGCCTCGATCCCAAGAACGACAGCCGTCTCGTTTATGTTGTTGCTGACGGTCCTGCTTGTATCAACGCCCGGGACTTCGAAGGCCAGTGCGAGGCTGGATCCTTCAGTTCTGACTATCCATTCGCCCTTTTCCTCGATAACGAGGGCTCTTCGGACAGCGGGCAAGCCTTTGACGTGCCAGACCAGAAGCTTGCCTGCTAATCGTCTGAACTGTGGAATCTCAAGCTCTTTCGATTTGATCTCTACGTGATACCCTTCGACCTTAACCTCGCAGTTCGGCGGTTTCACCGCTTCCCGTACGTCTTGGACTGCGATCTCTCTTTCTCTCATAGCCTGCGGATTGAGCTTTACATCGATCCTCATCCGAGTGACATCGGACTCGAACGAACTGGCGATATCCCCTAAAGTAGCATGGGTAAGCAGCGTGGCTACTTCCTGAGCCTTCTCTCGACTAGCTCGGTGCTTGGGGTCCAAGTATACTGTCATGTTGGGAGTCGAGGGGATTTTGCGAGCGTCCACGATCTCTATCAGTCTAGGAAGACCCAAAGTGACGTTTTGTTCTCGGACTCCCGCGAAGTGAAAGGTCCTGAGGGTCATTTGTGTGCCAGGTTCGCCGATGGACTGGGCGGAGACTATCCCTGCAGCCTCACCTGGCTCTACGAGAGCGCGCTTGTAGTTCTCAATAGCCTCCAAGACAGTCTCGTCCACGGCCGACTTGGGCAGTTTCGCGTTTAGCAGGCTCTGTCGAAGTTTGTTGAGTATCAGTGGTGAGAGAGTGGTGTTCGCCTTGTCTACTTCCTCCTCGACGTATTCCTTGGTCGCCGCAGTTCCTTTCTTCATCGTGAGCCTGATGCGTTCGATCAGTCGATCAATGTTTACGGCCTTGCCGTGATCGCTCTTCGCCGTGTCAACGCCGTCTTCGCCGTAGCGGACTTGGATTATGTTTCCTCGGGAATCTCTGACGGTCGAATCGTATTCGACCCTGAGATGTTCTAGGGCGTTGATTAGTCGTCTTTGCATGTATCCGCTCTGTTGGGTTCTGACTGCGGTGTCTACGAGTCCTTCTCTTCCTCCCATTGCGTGGAAGAAGAATTCGATTGGTTCAAGCCCGTCTCGGTAGGAGTTGTAGACGAATCCTCGAGCGGCTGCTCCTGCGTCTCCGGGTTTGAAGAATGATAGTGCTCTGCCCCTGTATCCTCTGAGGATTCTTTTCCCTCTGATTGATTGTTGGCCTACGCTTGCGGTCATCTGGGATATGTTGAGTGTTGAGCCTCTGGCACCAGCCCGGCTCATGATAACGCCGCTGTTGTCCATCTGGAAGTACTGGTCAGCGTAATCGCCCGCAACGTCCCGTGCTCTAGAGAGCTCGTTCATGATGTAGAGCTCTAGCGATTCTTCTAGTGACTGTCCCGGTAGCCGTTCCAAGGTTCCCTTACGGTAGCTGTCAATATATTCGTTGACTTTCTCTTCTGCCTTCGCAATAGCCTTAGCGATCTTCTCCTTGACTGCAGGCGGGATTTCCAGTTCGTCGAACGCGTAGGTGAAGCCTCGAAGTACCATGTACCGGTCGAGAAGCTTTGTGACGGCATTGAGAAATGTTCGTGCATCTTCGGCTCCATAGTCCTTGACTATTCTGTGGAAGAGACTCTCTGATTTTTCAGCTCCTATCGAGGCCTTGTCAATGACCCCCTGCTCTAGAACGCCATCTTTGATCACGATGAACGCATCATAGGGGCAATCGTGAAGGACTCCTTTGTCGCAGTCCGCGCACTTGTAGTAGCTTGAAAGGTTGGATTTTGAGACGAAGTTGAATCCTTTCGGGAGTACAATGCTGAAAATCTGCTTTCCGGTCCACTTTTCTTCAGGCTTCGTTACCGCGGGCTCTGGCATAGGTCCTTCGAAGCCAGCTGCGGCTAGAAGCTTCGAGACATCCGGGCGATCTAGAAGTGTCGATTTCTGAGTGAGGAGGAATGCAGCCGTCAAAGAGTCTCGGATTGCTCCGATGATCGGGCCGCCGTATCTAGGCGATAGAATCTGGTCTTGCACCTGCATGAGCAGACGTGCTTCCGTTCGGGCTTCTTCGCCTTGTGGAACATGCAAGTTCATCTCGTCACCGTCAAAGTCTGCGTTGTAAGGCGGGCATACGGTTGGGTTGAGTCTGAAGGTCTTGTAGGGAAGCACTCTTACACGGTGGGCCATTATCGACATTCTGTGAAGGCTTGGTTGGCGGTTGAAGAGCACAATGTCGCCATCTCTGAGATGTCTCTCGACTATGAAGCCTGGCTGCAGAGCTTCTGCGACAACCTTTCTGTCTGTGACGAATTCGAGTCGGACTCTTCGTCCATCGGGACGGACGATGTAAAGTGACCCAGGGTATGTGTCAGGGCCGTTGGCAATGAGTTTCTTCATCTCGTCGAGATTGTAGTCGGTGGCCTTCTCTGGAATCGTCAGGCGGCTTGCGACATCGAGCGGTACTCCTACCTCGTTGATGTCTAGGTTCGGGTCAGGGGACACGACCGTCCTAGCCGAGAAGTCAACTCTCTTACCCGAAAGATTACCTCTGAACCTTCCTTCTTTTCCTTTCAATCGCTGAACTAGGGTCTTCAACGCTCTTCCCGATCGGTGTCTCGCGGGAGGGAGACCTGAGACTTCGTTGTCGAAGTAGGTGGTTACATGGTACTGGAGTAGTTCGTGTAGTTCCTGGATGATGTTGATCGGGACCCCGGATTCAAGAGCTTCTCGTAGTTTCTGGTTGATCCTGATTATGTCCACGAGTTTGTGAGTGAGATCATCTTCCGACCTGATGCCGGACTCAAGAGTGATCGAGGGTCTGACCGAGACAGGGGGAACGGGCATTACCTGAAGAACCGCCCACTCCGGCCTGGCCGCCTTAGGGTCCATTCCAAGAAGAATCAGGTCATCGTCAGGGATTCGCTCAAGCCTTTCTCGGACTGTGCTAGGTGTCAGGCGTACTGCGCCTCCTTCTGCAACGATTTCATGAAAGGTTGTGGGTTTGCCATGTTCGATCGGGTATTGTTTCTGTCCGCAGTGAGGGCACTGCTGGGCTTTCTTGGCGTCCTTGATGATCTCGTCTAGGAAAGCGTCGGGTATTGTGTTGAGTCTTTGTTTGAGGTCGGCGTGGCGTACTTTGAATTTCTCGATCTTCTCTTCGCTTAGAAGTATTCTACCGCAGTTTCGGCAAGTGATTGAGAGGAGACGGTGAATGAGCTTGGCAAAACTCACGTGGATTACTGGCTCGGCGAGTTCTATGTGGCCAAAGTGTCCCGGGCATGCAGAAGCAGTGTTACCGCAGGTCTTGCATTTTTGGCGGGGTTCGAGGGTTCCGAGTCTGCCGTCCATCAGGCCTGATACGATGGGAACTCCGTCCTCGTCGTATGTGTCTGCGGCTTGAACTTCGACTGCGGATAGTTTTCGGAGTTCTGAGGGTGATAGTAGTGTGAATCTTATGCTCTGGATAACCTTGTGAGCCTCCTCCATCGTTGCAAGTGCCATGGTTATGCTCTCTCCTCTAGGTTGAGTCGGGGTGCGATTCCAAGCGCCATGAGCTCTTGAACCAGAAGCTTGAACGCGTAGGATATTGCGACTGGAGAGATGACGGCTTTCTCAGCGTCGATCCGACAGATGTACTTGTTCTGTTTGATGTCGTGGTAGGCTAGGGTGCCGCATGTCTCGCAGACGTAGGCTATGTACTTATCAGACTCCTCTAGCAACCTGTCTCGAAGTAGAGCCGAGGCGCCGTGTCCGATGAGACAGTCTCTTTCCATTTCTCCGAATCGTAATCCTCCCCCTCTAGCTCTGCCTTCTGTGGGTTGGCGGGTGAGCATCTGGACTTGGCCTCTTGCCCGGGCGTGCATCTTGTCGGCTACCATGTGGTGGAGTTTCTGGTAGTAGACGACTCCGATGAACAGTTCTGCGGCGAGCTTTTCTCCGGTGATTCCGTTATAGAGGAGTTCTCGTCCGCTCTTTTGGAAGCCGAGCTTCGACAGCATATCACCTATGGCCTGGGGTCCTATGTTTTCGAAGGCTGTTCCGTCCATTATTTCTCCCATTTGCGATGCTAGTTTTCCACCTAATGTCTCTACGAACTGTCCGATCGTCATTCTCGACGGTATTGCATGGGGATTGATGATAACATCCGGGACGACCCCGTCGATGGTGAAGGGCATGTCTTCCTGGGGGACAAGCAGTCCGATCACTCCTTTCTGCCCATGACGTGACGCGAACTTGTCGCCTAGTTCGGGGACTCGAAGGTCTCTTACTTTGACCTTAACGAGCTTGCTTCCTTCGATCGATTCAGTTACGAATACCTGATCGATGGTTCCCTGCTCTGAGGGTCTCATCGTCACTGAAGAGTCGCGTTTCGTCGGACCTTTTGCCTCAAACTCACGGTACTCCTCCATGAATCTTGGCGGGCTTGTTCTTCCTACCAGGACGGTGTTTCCGGTGGCTTCTGCTTCAGGGGAGATGATTCCGTCTTCCTCTATGAGTCGGTAGTAGCGGTCGCCGCGGTATCCTCTAATTCCTGCTTCCGGAATCTCGAACTTGTCCCGCAGTCCTCCGAGGTACTGTCTGCTCTCAGCTTCATAAATTCGGTAGAATGTAGAACGGAAAAGGCCTCTGTCAACGGAGGATTTGTTGATGATGATCGCGTCTTCCATGTTATAGCCTTGGAAGGAGAGAATCGCCACAACGACATTTTGTCCGGATGGACGTTCGAGATAGTTGAAGACCTCCATCGGCTTCGTCTGAACAATCGGGGTCTGCGCATAATGCAAGAGATGTGAACGCGAGTCCACCCTGGTGAAGAAGTTGGTTGAGAAAACGCCGAGGGCTTGTTTCGCCATAGCTGATTCATACGCGTTTCGAGGAGACTGGTTGTGCTCGGGGAATGGAATCATGCTAGCAGCTATCCCGAGCATTACGTACGGGGCGATCTCGAGATGGGTGTGATCTTTTCTGAGGTCGTGTTCATACATCGCGATGTAGGCGTTCTCCTCTTCGTCGGCATCGAGCATCTCTACGACCCCTGACCTCACCAGGTCTTGCCAGGTGATTCGCCCTTGTTCTAGTTGTATGAGATGGTCCTCAGTCAGTCGCGGCCTGCCACCGTCAGCTACTATCAATGGACGTCGGACCCTTCCCGCGTCGCAATTTACGTGCAGGTCTGGCCGTCCTCCCTGGGCCTCAGGTGGGTGGAAGGAGATATTCACTTCAGAGCTTAGTTTTCCCTCGCGCCGGTATTCTCTGAGTTCGCCCGCGAGAGCTTCGGGATCCTTGGAGTACCCTGCCAGTATCCCGTCGACTATGGCCTTGCCTCCTGTTGCTCGGAGTTTCTTGTCAGATTCCTCGATCGGGCTCACACCCATTCTACGCAACTTGTCTACCATTTCACGCGGTTCGATTCCAACGGATATGCTGCTCGAGAGCGCGAGATTCTTCACAAGCCCGCAGTTCGATCCTTCAGGAGTCTCGTCTGGACAGAGTCTTCCATAATGAGTCGGATGAAGGTCTCTTGCTTCGAGGTTTGGTTGACTGCGGCTGAGGGGAGATTGCAACCTCCTAAGATGGCTTAGAGTGCTTATGAAATTGGTGCGATCTAGGAGTTGTGTAACTCCGATTCTGCCCCGCACCCAGTTCCCCGTAGCGATTGCGTGCTGAACTCTTTCGGTGATAATTCCTGGGCGTATGGCGTTGGCAATGGAGAATTCTATGTGCCGTCTGATAGTTATTCTCTCAAGTTGATACTTGAGATCTCGGGTAAGGTTTCGAAAAGATATTCGGAAGAGCTCTGCCAGGAGGGAACCGGCTAGCTTTAGTCTCTTGTTCGCGTAATGGTCCTTGTCATCGGCGCTCCTTCTTCCAAGCTTGACCTCTATGATTCGCGCAGCGATTTCTGTTAGGAAGAGACCCTTTTCTCTGCGCTCTGAAGGCAATCTGCCAAGGTGTGGGAGGAAGTTTCTGTCCAAGACAGACTCTGCCTTCTTTAGTCTGTATTCGTCAACCTGCCCTGGGGCTAGACGGTTGCCTAGATAGAGAAGGGCGTCATGACTGTTGTTGGCTTCTAACGATTTTTCGTAAGATGCTTCAAGCTCGTCCTGTATGTCAGAGTCTGTGCTGACTAGCTCAGCGATCTTGGCGTCTTCCTCGAAACCAAGCGCTCGCATGAGTATCATCAGGGGGATGTCGCTTGGAATCCCGGGCATTGTCACGTAGATTCCGCCGTCGCTTTTCAGGGCGACCTCAATCCGTGCCCGGAATCCTACTGTGGTGGAGAATATCTTGGCCTTGTAGGTTGGGTTAACGCCGGTATGCTCAACGTCGACGAGGATCCGGTTCGCAGCGAGGTCTTCGAGCGCAACAATGACCCTCTCTGATCCATTTACTATGAAGTAACCTCCAGGGTCAAGTGGGTCTTCTCCAACACCGATGAGATCATCGGCAGAGAGCTTGGACAGTAGACAGATTCTCGATTTGAGCATAACGGGCAGGTCTCCGATGTAGACCATTTCGGGTTGGCCCTCACGTTCCCCAATTACAGGGATCATTTCCATGTGCAGGGGAGCAGCGTAGGTTAGGTTCCTGATTCTAGCTTCGGCCGGATAAATCGATCTCTCTGTGCCGTCTACTTCGATTACTCGAGGTGCGCCAATCTCGATCTTGCCAAGTTTGATCCGTAGAGGGTAATCTCCAATTTCTATTGGTAATTCTCCTACTTCGTCAACGATTGCTTGCAGTCCTCTTTCAACGAAGTCGTTGTAGGAGTCGACGTGTTGGCGGACCAGGCCGCTGTCCTTGATGAACTCTTTAGATAGGTTCCAGAGTTGTTGGGTTGTTACAGCCATTCTATTTCTCTCAAAACATTATTTTTCAAAAATCTTCCACGACATATCTGTAAAAATCGGATTCGCCCGCGGTAGCGCTTCTACGGATGACCTTGATGATATCCCCAGGCTTCGCGCCAATGGTTCTGGCAGCGGGATCGCTAGACTTGACGTAGGGTAGCTGGAAGGGTTTGATGTGATAACGGCCTAGGATCTCTTTTGCTTCTTCAGGATTTAGGAGGACGTGTTTGGGAACCAGTTCGTGCTTGAATACGTCGTAAGAGAGCTCCTTCTCCTTGTCCTGCTTCTTTACCAATTATTAGTAGCTACCTCGGGAGCGGGGGACGGCTTAGAGTCCGACCTACCACAGGTGAAAAGTACGGCGGCCGGAAACCCGTTAATAAACCTAGTTTCGGTTCTGTTTAAGTCTTTGTCGGATTGATTCCCGTAGTTGTGGGTTGTTGACTTAACTTGTCTCCATCGACTTTGAGGATTAGGGTCGCGTTCTCCGGTTCCCGTTCCTCTACCATTGCTTCAACTGGAGGCCCGTTGGGGCTGAACCTCAGCCCTCCCGCGGCTATGTTCCTTGCTGCGTTCTCGTCCCTGTCTAGAATGGCGCCACAGTGTGGACACCATAGTCTTCGTTGGGTGCTCTCTAGGGTCTTGTACCCGCATATCGAGCACCGCTTGGACGTGTTCCTAGCAGGAACGTAGATTACCTTCACTCCTTCCCATCGTGCCTTGTACTCTATCTGTCGTTGAAGCTCTCCATAGCTCCAGCTGTTCATCCTAGCACGATAACTTCTGGTTTGGAAGTTGCCTCTGTGATACAGCCTTCTCAGTCCAGTCAGCTTCTCCATGACTATTCCATACCGCCCGGTCTTTGCACCCCTAACTATCCTCTTCGACACGTTGTGGAGTATTGGTTGTACACGGTTCCTCTGCTTCTCTCCATACTTCGAGAAGACTCGCGCTCTTGTTCGGGAGTCGTTTCTCGTGAGCCGACTCTTAACATAACGATAATCGGCCTTGATTGCAGTCGCCTTTGAGAGGTCGAATCTTCGAACTGTCCGATCTGTTGATGCGACCGTAACATTGTCCAGGTTACGGTCTATCCCAACGTATCCTTCCGGTTCAATCTCGGTTGTCTCTTTCGAGTAGTTCATGCTGAGCGATTCTGGGGTCAGCGTGATGGAGCGAACGTCAAACCTGGAGATAACCTTGAGCGTGTGACTGTTGAGGTTGACATGAACGTACTGTCGTGGTTTGACCGGAAATCTGAGAAAACCGTCTTTTATCTTGAACCCGTAACAGGTGGTCAGCATCAGCTTCCTGGCGTACGGAAGCTTTGTTCGAGGATTCTTCCTGTTGGCTTTTCGATGGTTGCGGAGTATTGCGGTGGCTGTGCTGATCGCTCCTAGCCTATAATAGCCGAGCATGTTAGGGCTGAGACGATGATACGATTTCAACGAGAGAGTCTTGAGACTGGAAACGTTCTGCTCTATTCCAACAGCGATGCAGACGTTCACCATACGTCTGAACTCGTCCAGTAGTCGCAGGAGTTCGGGCGAGGCTTGATGTTTCTGTCTAACCGTTTTCACTGCTAGCACCAGCACGCGCCTAACAAACGAGTGTGTTTCTAGCTAAATTGGGTAGAGAGGATGGCGAAGATAACCTTCACTCCCGAAACCAGTATCATCCCAGGACGAGAGTCAACAACACCTTTCAGTACGAAAAAAAGTTAACAGGCTTTCCAACAAAGAAGTGCCGATAAGACCCTTGTCGTCGAACGACGAAATTTCCAAGAAACGTCGACCAGTAAACCGGTTGAATGATCTTTCGGGAAAGGAATGGATCAAGTTCACGAAGTCGTGGTTCAAACACAGTCCACCGCCTCGGGATAAAACCAAACTCCGCCACCCGGCGGGGTTTCCGGAGACCCTAGTCCAAGAATTTGTGGAGTTCTTCACGAAACGAAACATGTGGGTTCTCGACCCTTTCCTCGGAACTGGAAGTACACTTCTCGCAGCAAGAGCGGCGGGGCGTAACGCTGTCGGAATTGAGATCAATTCCCGCTATGCTTCGATGGCGAGATCGAGACTTAATTCAGCTCCATTCTCTGAAGGAACCAGACAACTGGTATTCGAAGGGGATTCCCGAGGCTTACGAAAGATACTGGAGGAGAACAAAATTCACGAGATCGATTTCTGCATTACCTCACCACCATATTGGAATCAGCTGAGACGCGCAAGCCTCCGACAGCGGGAGCGCAAACTGAAAGGATTGGACACGATCTACAGCGACGACCCCCAAGATATTGGTAACATTAACGACTACGAGATGTTTCTGGACACCCAGAAACGAATCTTCGACGAGGTGTACGGCGCAACGAAAGTCGGAGGATACTTGGTTGTCGTGACGAACAATGTTTTCTCAGAAGGTCGTCTTCACCCGCTCGCGTTTGAGACGCTGACTAGCCTGTCAAAGACCTGGGTCCCGAAAGACGAGAGAGTTTGGTTGCACGATGATAAGCGATTGCTCCCCCTCGGAATCTACAACGCCTGGGTCGGCAACCGCTCGCATCAATACTGTTTAGTATTCCGGAAGGAAGCGCGCACTGCGCCGATTCTAGACTAAAATGACGGCACTAGTCCACTCGTAGTGGAAACGGAAGACAAACGCGCCGCTGAGAAAACTACCAGTGGAGTCGAGTTAACCCGACTCAGTTCTCAATTACCCTCAGTACTTGTTACAGCTTGGTGGCGGCGGCTTCCATTTCAGCGTCGTAGGTTTCTCCGCTTTCGCCGGTGTCGCGGTAGCGATCTCTTCGTTTCCAATTGACGATCATGCGTATGAAATTTGCGAGTACGTTCGGTCTACCAAGGGTGCATGACAATGAGAACGTGGAAGGCCTTCCGCTTCTGTAAGTCGCTTCTCGAACTCTTGTTGGTCTTATATCTCGGGTTTCGGTCGAATCGCTCGGAATCATTCTTTCTCGATACTAATCGAGTAGTCTCCATGGATAATTGCTCATCCGACTGATACTACTGATTAGGTAAGTATCTCATTATCCTTCATTACCGGCATCTGCAGAATCGAAAAGGGATTGCTCGGGCGCGGCCGAGCTATTTTCGTGGACTTCGCTCCCCGGATGTTATGTAAAGAACAGATTCGCCAACATAAGTAGCGTGATCTGCTATCCTCTCCAGGTACCTTAGAATGAGAGTTCCAGACACCGTGCATTTCAAATCGGTGCCGGTACCGTGAGCCGCTCTCTTAACGAAGTTCAGATAGATATTGTCCACGATGTCATCCATTTTCCGGACTCGGTTCGCGAGCTCCACATCTCTCTCGTTGAATGCCTTGATACTCAGATGTATCATGCTCTTAGTGTGCTCCCCGGCTTCCTTGATGGAGGACTTGTCGCAACTAGATAGATCTCCGAAGATTCCGAATACGTCTGAGATGTCGTGAGCGTATCTTCCGAATCGAGAAAGCCCATAGGCTATTTCCATACAAGATTTGATGAACCTAAGGTCGGTGGCAACTGGCTGATATCTTGCTAGTAGCTCCACGGCGAGTTCGCTGACCTCGTCCTGAAGCATGCGCAACTCCTCGGACCATCCGTATATCCGATCCCGCATATCCTTCCCTTGAACGTAGGCGTCAATGGCTGTCGATACCGTACTATCCGAAAGTTTGCCCATGTCGATAATCATGTTCCTCAGCCTTTCGAGGCCCATGTCCATTAGTCTAGCCAAACGAACAGTTGCCTCTAGCCGAACTTTCCAGTTATGTAGCGTTCTGTCAACTCGTTCCTCGGATTCTCGAATATTTGAGTTGTTTCGCCGAATTCCACCAGCTCACCAAGGTACAGAAAAGCCGTATAGTCAGCAACCCGCGCGGCCTGCTGCATATTGTGCGTTACGATAACGACCGTGTATCGCTCCTTCAGATTGGCCATCAGTCCCTCAATCTTAGAAGTTGCTATCGGGTCCAGAGCTGAGCAGGGCTCATCCATCAGAATGACCTCCGGTTCGACAGCAAGTGCTCGGGCAATGCAGAGCCGCTGCTGTTGGCCGCCTGAAAGGCTTGCGCCCGATTTGAAGAGAGAGTCCTTGATTTCATCCCAGAGTGCAGCCTGTTCAAGACTGTGCTTGACCGCTCTGTCAAGCTTCTCTTGGTTTCTTATTCCGTTCAGTTTCAACCCTGCAGCAACGTTGTCGTACGCCGACATTGTCGGGAATGGGTTCGGTTTCTGGAAAACCATGCCTACTTTCCTTCTGATCGAAACCGGGTCCACCCCTCGCGCGTAAATGTCAGAATCATCCAGCATAACCGCACCAGAGGTCTTGGCCCGAGGCACCAACTCGTGCATTCTATTCAAGCATCGAATAAAGGTCGATTTTCCGCATCCGGAAGGCCCGATTATTGCCGTTATGCAATGTTCGCTCATATCGAGAGAAATATTTCTGAGAGCTTGGGTCGCTCCATACCACGCGTTCAAGCTCGCAGTTCGGATCTTCGGCTTCTCCATGGGCCTTGAAGGTCGTGTTGCAAGCTCGCTACTAACGGTTTCCCTCTCTCTTTCCTCTAATTGTAGATCTTGTGTCAAAGCTGTGACCCTATTGATCGAAATCTTCCCCTGGTTGCTAGTCTTACTCCGATGTTTAAGGTCAGAACCACCAGAATTAGGACTAGTGCCGCCCCCCAACCCTGTTGCTGCGCATAGGGGTACGGAAGCAACGCTAGCCGCCAGATCCTTAAGGGGAGAGCGTCCACGGGATGACCTAGCCCGGAGAAGAACAACGAGCTTCCCAGAACCGTTAGTATCAGAGGGGCGGTTTCCCCAGAGATTCTAGCCAAAGCGAGTAACACTCCGGTGACAACACCCCCTCTTCCCGTGCTCATCACGACGCTGAAGGTCGCTCTCCATTTTCGTATTCCCAAGGCCATCGCCGCGTCACGCAAGGAGTTCGGAACAAGCTTCAGGGATTCCTCGGTCGCTCGAGTGACAATTGGGAGCATTATGATTGATAGAGCAAACGCCCCTGCAATTGTTGAGAAACTTCCTAGTGGCACGACTACAAGAGTGTAGGCCAGAATACCCACGACTATGGATGGGAACTCTGAGAAAACGTCGTTAAGAAACCTGATGACTCTACCATACTGGTTGTCTCCAAACTCTGCCAAGAACACTCCTGAGAGAAGTCCGAGAGGGAGTCCAATGATACAGGCGAGCCCCACGAGTATCAAAGTACCTTCGATCGAGTTTGATATTCCTCCTCCGGGCTGTCCTATGACTCCTGGTGGGCTCGTTAGAAACTCAAGGCTCAAAGCTGGTCCCCCTCGAACGACGACATCGAACAGGATGCTGAGGAGAGGCACCATCGCGAGTAAGACGCATAGCGCCCCGAGCACCAAGGCGAGACGGTCCTTGAAGCCTCGCATTGACCGATTCGACATGGTTATTCCACTGCCCCCGCTTGGACCTTCAAGACTCTCCAAACCAAGAGTTGAGCGACAACATTGATCGCTAGCGCAAACATGAACAAGACTAGTCCCACTCCTATGAGAGCTGCGGGGTGCAAGGATGTAGGGTCAGCTTCGTTAAACTCGTTGGCTATTAGCGAAGACATCGTCTGACCTGGTCTGAACAATGAAGTTGGTACGGCTTGCGCTCCTATTGCATTCCCGATGACCATGGTGACTGCCATCGTCTCTCCGACCGCTCTTCCAAGGCCAAGGATTGCGGCCCCGAAGATTCCCGATCGTGCGTAGCCCAGCACTCCAATCCTGACGGCCTCCCATCTGGTCGCTCCAATGCTATACGCCGCTTCTCTTTGTGAGCGAGGAACTGAACTCATGACCTCTCTAGAAATTGATGAGACAGTCGGAATGATCATGATCGCTAGAATTAGGCCGGCGGTGAGAATGTCTAGGCCGAATGGTGTGCCGCTGAGTACCGGTATCGACCCCAGATATTTTGACAAGGGGGTCTCGACATAGTCTAGTACCCAAAACCTGAACACGAATAAGCCCCATAGGCCGTAGATGACGCTGGGAACAGCCGCTAGAAGTTCAATCGCGCTCGAGAAAAACCCCTTTACATTGAGAGACAGATTGGGGACCCCGCGAGGGTGGATGGTTTCAGGGGCCATCTCGGACACAAAGATGGCTATTCCGATACTTAGAGGAACCCCGATCGCTATTGCGATCATGGATGTGACTAGTGTACCCAATACATAGGGTAAGGCTCCAAAAATCTGTTTGACTGGGTCCCACGTTGTTCCGGTCAAGAAGCTCAGCCCAAACTTGTTCCAAACTGGACCGGAGCCTATGACCAGGACGGCGACAAGGAGGCTGAGAATTAGAGCTATTGCGAATGCAAAAGAGGCTGTTAGACCCCTGAAAATGCCATCTGAAGACGGTCGCTTGAATACAATTCCGCGCTCAGTTTCCCCCATGTGGAATGTGACACCATGGGCTATTTTTTCCGGCCCAACTATGGAAAATAAGACGTTTTCTGCATAGAGGTCTTGCCTCTAATTGGGCAGAGTTTGGCCATTGTAAGTGATTGAGGCAATCGTGGTTTCATCAATATGTACGATGGATTGGGGTAGCGGAACGTACGATAGAGGAGGTGCCTGGAACTGTCCATTGTGGACTGTGAACCATAGAAAGTCCACCAACGCCTTTGCTTTGTCGAGGGTCATGCCTGGGATGACGTTGAGTTCTTGGTAGACGAGTAGATAGGAGAAGCTGGCAATGGGATAGGTGCTAGCGCCGGGACCGTTGAGCAAGTTGACTGAGGACCAGCTCTCGTTTCCCTTGGGAAAGATTGACGTTGCGTTAGTCACAGCAAAGGTAACATTGGTCAGTGAGGGTTTCACGTAGGTATTGCCATCGTGATTCAGTACGTTTGCATCCTTCATGTTGTTGGTAACCGCGTAGGCTAGCTCAACGTATCCGATAGTTCCCGGTGTGCCTCGAATTACTCCCGCGACTCCCTCGTTACCGGATGCACCTAGACCGTTCGGCGCCGGCCACGTGACTGATGTGCCTTGCCCAGGAGTCCATATCGTAGTAGCCGCAGTAAGATAGCCTGTGAAGACAAATGTGGTTCCCGATCCATCAGAACGGTGGACGGACACGATCTGTTGATTCGGTAAGATTGATCCAAAGCCTGGATTAAGTTGTCTTATGCTCGTATCATTCCAATTATTTATTTGCCCCAGGAAAATCTTCGCGATTACCGTTGCGTTCAGGTGTAAACCTGTTGGCAATGGCGTCTTGCCGTCAGGCTCGAACACATTGTAGGCGACAACTACCGCTCCCACTGTTTCAGGAATATGTAGTGAGTTGGTAGCGTTGCCTCTCTGCAACGCGTTCAGCGGAGCGTCCGACGCGGCGAAGTCAACGGTTTTCTTTATCAAGGCATTGATTCCTCCGCCGCTTCCTATAGATTGATAGTTGATCGCCACGTTCGTGTGACTTCGACTGTAGTTGAGGGCGATCGCGGAGAGAAGAGGGTACGGGAAAGTTGCGCCGGCGCCGTTAAGGGTCTCGTTAGGTGCCGATTGCACCGGGTGCAAGTATCCGTTTACCAAGTAACCGGTGACTCCGCTCACTGCGGCTACAACAATTAGGGTGATTATGAAGATCATTTTGCTGATTCCGGGTTTTCTTGGAATCAATTCACTACTTGCCAACTTGTTCGACTCCGTTGCCGAGGCAACCCGATCGCATTAGAATAACTGAACGTAGGGATTGTCGGGAGGAGCTACGTATATCCATAGTTCGCGACTACGTATCGCAACGACCCGCAGCCGACTCTTGCCTTGCGAGAGCAGTTCTGCCTAGCTTAGAAATCGTTTGGGTTTTGGTTTTCTGACCTCTCTGACTGCTATACCAACAAGGGCCAGCCAGAGAACCCCCAAGATTCCGAAGTACGCAACAGGCTGCACGCCTAGAATAGTCTTCACCGCTAGAGGCTGGATGACTGTCACGACCATGGTTATAACGTGGGTCACGCTGGCTCCCAGGAACGTTGTGCCAAGAGCGGTCACATTTACGGCGTGACTTCCGGGCGCCGAATTCACATCGGTCGCAATTGTCATCATTGAAGTTGATGAGTTGCCGAAATCGAGGGCTATGGCGGGTCGAGTGAATGTTTCGGCAACCCCGGATAGCGAGGTTGCAAGCAGGAATAGTTGTCCTTTGAAATAGTCAACGCTTGTCGCATTGAGAGTGAATGTGCGAGATTGGCCTGCTTGAACCGAAAAACCGGAGCCGCTAATTTGGAAGCCGAAATCTGGCGAAGGGGATTTCACGGAAATCGTGAAGGGCGAATGAACTGATGACTGGCTGATCGCGGTTATGTTTATGAGATATACGAAAGGCAGATCCGATGGTGGGGTACGGACCGAGAACACGGTCGTTGCGGGCACGCCCTGAGAAATCGTAAGATTGGTTGAGCCGAGCGTAGCGAGTAAACCTGGAATGGGGGGGCGGTCCATCTTGAGCCGAATTGAGCCTGAGAAACCCGAACGGGTGGATGCTGTGATTATCGAGCTACCTGAGCCGCTCGCGTGAATTTTCAACACACTCGGCGAAACGTCGAGTATGAAGTCAGCAGGAGGCGTTACGGTCACCGATACGGTTGCGCTATGAAAAAGGAAGCCACTCCTTCCTGTTACCCTGAGAGTATACCCAGTTGCCGACGTAGTGTTGTGAGCGGCAACCCTCATTGCTACGATTGCGCGCCGTCCTTGGGAAAGTGAGATGTTCGTTGCATTCAGATAGATTGAGAGACCGCGAACGGAACTTGTGTTGTCTAGTGCCACTACTCCCGAGAACCCTCCAACGCTGGAGACCGTCAATGTGACATTCGTGTTCGAGCCTTGTATCAGGGTAATTGATGACATGGACGATGTCAACGCGAAGTTCTGCGGGGGGACAGTCCCGTATGCTCCATCCTGGGAGGCCACTGAAACAGGTGCTCCATTGGATGCGATCAGATAGTTCAGCAGTTCTAGCGGACTGAAAGATCCTGTGCTAACAACTTTGTAGGTTATTGTGAACAAGAGCCCACTGCTCGGTCCTTGTTGAGGCGAAGGACCGAAGACGAGGGCTGCTGAATGAACGATACCCTGTCCGTCCGATAACTGGCAACCAATCCCTCCACCATTTACGCAGTTGGCGAGTTCGTGAACAGTCGCAGAGTAGTTAGCCTCAAGAACATTTCCAAATATTGAGAGGCTCGTCGCGTTGATTACTGCTGGGTCAGTGACTACTTGAATGTCCCAAGCGTTGAAGGGATCTATGTTCGCTACTTTGATTTGAACACTAAATGTTGACCCTATAGTAGGTTGTTGACCAGTGATTGGAGGATTTACAAGGACAATTCCGGCCGCGTGAGCTGGACGGGAAAATGCTGAGGCCATCGCTATCGCTGTGATAATTATGAGCCCTAGAGCCTTGAGACAAACCATCTTTCATTTCAGGCCGCGTTACGCATTTTCCGTCTTATGATGGTTCGCATTTTGGTCAGAACAGATTTTCTGTTACTAAAAAAAGTGGGAGGGGGATTTGTTCATGGTAGGACAGGCCAAGTTTAGCTGAAGGCTAGATCGTCGAAGAAGAGTGCTGCGGTCGATATGTCGATGATGTCGATGCGACCGTCAGCGTTCTCATCGTAGCGCGGGTCGTAGTTGGGTTGCCCGAGGACTGAATCGAAGTGGAAGGCGAAACCGGAGAGATCCACGATGTCAACTACACCTCGGCCGGCCGCGTCCAACTCCCTTGTTAGTCCCGACAGTGACGACCCAGTAAGCCCGTTCAGTTGGATCTGGATCGTGGTACTAAGAGCAAAGGGTGCTACTGCTGCGTTTAGCCCGAAGCTGACGGTGGAGGTTGTACCTGTGGTGGACATTGTGATGCTTGGTATGATGTAGCTTTTGATGAATGTAGCTGATGTAAATGATGTTGCAGCCTTGTCAACGGCGACCTCAGTGAGGTTTCCGGACAAAAGTCTCGTTCGTTGATCGATTATTCCACTGCCTATCACAGTGACTCGTGAAGAGTCGAGAACCGGTGCAAGAGATGAGGTGAGACTACTGTGAGGTAGCAATACCGCGGCTGTTTGCTGTGGCTGAACAATTATTGTTCCTAACGCGGCTGCGTTGTTGGCGTCTCTGAAGGTGTAGGTACCTGCGGCGGGGATTCCTTCTTGGGACCAGATTACTGGCTTGAATGCCCACGGGGTTGGTGTTGTAGATGAGCTGAATACAGGTGACGCACAATTGTTGTCTTCATTCGGGTCTAGTACTCCGTTATTGTTGAAGTCGATGTAAAATTTGTGTGGCAGTCCATCAGTGCTGAGCAGATTGAAGTTTATTGTGTCGCCTGTTGTTACGGTGAGGCTTGTTAGGCTCCATGCGGTTCCGCTTGCGCTAAGGCTCACGGTCCGGGTTACTGGTGTTGAAACGTGTGTGAAAGTTATCGAGTTGATGCTTGCTTGGGAATTCGCTACGACGACCGCGGGAAGAGGTACGAATCCTAGATTCGATCCAAAACCCTGCCCTGTCGTAACTGCATAGTTAAGGAAGTCTTTGAGTGTCTGCGCCTGTATGTTGTCCACTAGGTCCATCGAGGGGATCACGTTAAGTTCTTTGTAGACGAGGAAGTAGCTGAAGCTGGCTATCGGATAGTCGTTGGCGCCGGGGGCGAGGAGCAGGCTTACTGCAGACCAGTCTCCATTGCCAGGCGGAAGATTTCCTGCTGAGTCAGCGACCGCGCTAGCAGTGGATTGCTCCGACGGAAAGATGAAGTTGCCAGCTGGGTTCTTGACGTTGGCAACGGTCATGTGGTTGGTTATTATGTATGCGAGCTCAACGTAGCCTAGGGCGTAGGCAGTGGTGTTAACGTATTTTGCAACTCCCCCGTTCCCAATAGATCCGACTCCAGTTGGCCAGGGATATGTTGGCCCGGCAGTCGATGGTCCTAAGCCCGGAGTCGTTCGCCATTGGTTATTTACATCGCTGAGATAGCTTGTCCATACGAAGCTTGTTCCAGAGCTTTCGGTTCGATAGGCGACTTTTATGGTCTGGTTGGGTAGTTTGAGGCCTGGGTTCAGTGCTCGAATTGCAGAGTCGTTCCAATTGATGATGTTGTGAAGGTAGATGTTGGCTAGGGTGGGTCCGTCGAGGTTTAGAACTCCGGTCGCATTGCCGGGCAGGTTGTAGGCTGCGGTCACAGATCCAATGGTCTCGGGAATGTGAAGAGCGTTAGGAGCGAGAATTCTCTGCCCCGCATTCAGAGGAGCATCGGAGGCGGCGAAGTCCATGGTCTTGTTGATGAAGTCTCTCTGACCCTGTCCGCTACCACCTCCCGAGTAAGTTATGGTAACGTTGGGATGAAGCCCCTGATAACCGGTGATGTAGTTCTGAATGAGGAGGGCAGGAAAAGTCGCACCATCAGCGCTGAGTTTGACGGCTAGATTCAGAGGGGTCACTGCCTGCGGGCTGATCGCGGGCTGATATTGACGACCTGAGGATCCTATTCCTCCGAACGCTACCACGTGAGCAGTTAGGCTTGCGAGTAGAAGTGCTAGTACTATCGTGCTTGTGATTTTGATGTTGTTGCTTTTCATATGTTTTCGTGCGTGACATCATTGGCATCTGATAAAATGGCTCTCGACCGATTCTCCCGCTGGTTTACGTAGATGTCAATAGTTCACAGTAGAATCGTAGGACAAAGCGATGGCTCTACATAGTAGTCTATTTCGACGCTGTGTCAGGGCCAGGAACGCCAGGGAAAGCCATCTCTATCCCGCGATAGCTTCATCGGGGGAAACTGCCGGCTATCCTCGGAACTGTTTCGAATCAGTGGCGGACTTCTACAAAGTCGATCAAAAAAACCTGGGCGTATTATGAGATCAGAGGTGTTCCTTTGAACGTCATCGACTTTATCGAGCTTTCGTCTATGGAGACAATGTTGGCGGGGAGCGGAACGTAGGCAAGTGCGGGTGCAAAGGACTGTCCATCGTGGACCATATACCAAAGATAGTCTGCCAATACTTTGGCCTTGTTGAGGTCCATGGATCTTATGACCGAGAGATCTTGGTAAACGATGATGTACGTGAAAGTGACTATGGGATAGGCACTGGGCCCTGGCTCGTTGAGGAGGGTGATGTTTGACCACCTGCCCTTGCCCGCAGGCAGGACTGTGGTAAGCTGGTCGTCTGCAGCTCGAGCTGATTCAAGAGAGGGCTGGATGAACTTCCCCGAGGCATTCTGAATGGATGCATATGGTACGTGGCTGAGGAGGGCGTAGGCTAGTTCTATGTATCCAATTGAACCGGGTGTTCCATTGACGAGTGAGGTTATGCCCGCGTTTCCAGGTACTTGAAGCCCGACTGTCCAGGGAACTATGGTGCCGTTTCCCACATGGGTTCTGAAATCGGAACTAACGAAGGAGAGATACGATGTGAATACGAATGTCCCGCCTTCAGCGAGTGTATCGTGAATCGTCTGAATTGGACTATCTGGCAAATTTAGGCCGGGGTTGAGAGCGGTGATATTGGGATCGTTCCATGTTGTGATATTTCCGAGAAATATTTCTGCTACTGTCGTTCCGTTGAGACGGAGTCCTGTCGAGATTGGTTGTCTCGTTAGAGGATCTTTGATATTGTAACCGAGGACAACTGCTGAGATGGATTCCGGAATATGCAGGGTATTAGGCGCTAGTATCGCTTGAGCGTCTGTAAGAGGCGGGTAGGTAGCTCCGAAGTCCACTGTTTTAGCAATGTGAGCGTTGATTCCAGCTATACTTCCGATTGGCTGGTAGTTGACATATGCATTAGGGTGGATCTTCGTGTATGAGAGCGCTATGTTTGATAGAAGAGGATAGGACAACGTTGCTCCGGCCCCGTTCAATGTAACACTTTGTCCTGATGACGAGGCGAAGAGCGGGCTCGTTTCCGAAGAGTATAGTGCGATTCCACCGTAGATGCTGGCTGTCAAAAGGGCAAGGGCACACATTGCGATTAGCGTCATTCGTGGGCGAGGCATTGGCGGCTGCTAACCGCGACCGGGTTCTTTGCCTATGAATAAGTAGCCTGTACGGATTTTACGGCGAACGAACATAGCTCCGTATTTGATTATCTAGAATCGGGGGGAAGCTTAGAAGGGCGTCCGACCTTCACGGCGCTGTATGTAGGCTCGAGGCTCGGCGATTGGTGACGCTGTGATAAGGTTCGCCACTCGAACGCCTCTAACCCATTCGGGAATAATGACCGCGCGAAGGAGCTCCTGCACGGATATTCCTCTTGACTTTGCTTCTCCAAGCATAACCTGAAAAGTCTCTTCGGTTACTGCAGCCATGAATTTCGCCCTTGGCGAGTTCAGTCTTGCCGGCATTCTCCCCAGTTCCTCCTTACTAGTTGATGAGTACTGATTTTTCTCCACAGTAGTAGGCCTTGAGATTGCAACTCTCACACCATACTCGAAGTTTGTCGTCCGTGTAATCTGAGAAGAAGACAGTGAGGTGCCTGTCCCCACAGTTCGGGCAGACCTGGTTGTGTACGCTCTCCAAACTCATTCTTTCTCCAAGACGCTCTTCTCCGCGGTGGTCCCAGTATCTGGACTAGGGCCGAAGAGGGATGGGTTGTCCCAGGACAAGATTCGAGAATTCTCATTGATCACGTTGCCAATTGCGGGATGAAGTAGCTTCATACTCTCAAAAGAGGGGCTAACCATCTTCATGTTCAGGGTTCGAAAGCCATCTTCAGAGAGGTTCACTCCCGAATTTCTGCGAGGCCGATCTGAACTTGGCCCGATTGGGATAAGGGTCTTGACGGGCGTGTTGTTGAATATCCTGTAGGATTTCATTCGCTTCTGAGCGTGATGAGAGCCCAACGAGAGAATATATAAATGCCCGACATAATATATAGCGACACTGAGAATCTCCGTAAGCGACAGTAGGGTTAATGGTGGCTAATGGTTTGGAAGAAGTTGAGCTTAGAAAGCTTCAGATGACTGGTGGAGCAAGTTACACATTATCTCTCCCCAAAGACTGGATCAAACAACAGAGCCTGAAGGTCGGCGACGTCATCGCAGTCGTAACTAGAGCAGATTCGTCCCTCTCAATTGTCCCTCACCAGAAGGTCCCTCTCGGTCTTGACAAAAGCGTCGAAGCGACCCTATCGATCAACAAGGACCAAGATAGTGAACAGGCACTACGGGTTGTGGTGGCGCACTATCTTGCGGGTTATGATCTCATCAGGATTCGGTTTCCACCAACCTCTACGCCCATTTTGCGAACATCTCTTCGGGAGGCAGCCAGGCGGATGTTTGTCGGGGCGGAGATTCTCGAAGAGTCCCGCGACGAACTTGTAATCCAGTGTATTTCGAGCTATGACGATTTGCCAGCGCCTAAGGTCATTGCTCGGATGAGTCTTATCGCCAAGCTTATGTTGCGAGATGCTGTCGAGTCGTTACGTAGTAGAGATGTTGCCCTGTCGGACGAGATTATCAAGCGAGATGAAGAAGTTGACAGGTTCTACCTATTCATCATTCGGCAGTTGACGATGGCGGTCCTGAGCAGGAGCATGATCCAGGCCATCGGGCTCATGGATCCAAGAGATTGTTTAGTGTACCGGATAGTGTCTAAGAGTTTGGAGAGGATAGCGGACCATGGGACAACTATTGCTGCGATGTCGAAGACTATTGAACACCCGCTCCCACCGCGTCTGCTGGATGAGATTACGAAGGTCAGCACACTTACGAACTCGGTTTTGGAGGATGCTTTGAAAGCACTAGTGAAGGAGGACCCCGTTATCGCGAATGCGTCGATTATCTCCGCAAAGCGACTTGTCAATGACGCGGAGAGAATCGCGACCAAGTTCCATGAGTATCACTTGGGACCCTCGTCGGCTGTGGCCGTCCGCTTGGTCCTGGAAAGTCTCAAACGAGTTGCCGAGTATTCTGAGGATATTGCGGAGATGGGGATCAATCTCACCGCGAGAAGACGTGAACTCTACTAAAAGTCAAGATCTGATCGAAATAGACTCCGTCCTATTGAACAGTTATTTAGACGAACATTTTGTTTCAGCCTGGTAAGCCGGGGTCGCCTAGCCTGGTAGGGCGTCGGATTGCTAAGCCAGATTGTTGGTTGCGGAGATCCGATGGGCCTTAGGCCCTCGTGGGTTCAAATCCCACCCCCGGCGCCATTACCTATCAGGACACACAGACTCCGCGTGTGAAATCTTTGCTTGTCCTTAATCCGCTATGCAGTTACCGAAACACTCTAGGGACCCAAACTGAGAAGGGGTTGGCCCGTTCATCGTAGCTGGTCTCTAAGTTGTTGTTCATGGCAATATGACGGCCTGACAGTTGGACCTGTCGCTACGGAATTGGAGAACTCGATCGAAGGTGGAATTGTTGGTGTGAGAAGTCTCACCGTGAAGGCGATCCGTACAGCTTAGCCTATCTCATTTTAAATATCCGATTTGCATAGAAAAAATGTTCGGGGGAATCTATGAGCATAAGCTGTCCTAAATGCGGGCTTGAGGTATCAGGTGCACCTGAACGCGAATGGAGATTTCAACAATATCGGGTCTCAAGGTTCCGATGTGAGCGAGGCGACAAGTTCAATCTATATTCGGGAGCAACTAAGACGTTTACTATTCCCAGAGCGGCGACAAATCGGAATCCATGCAGAGCATGTATGACTGACAACCCGAGTGAAGCCATATTCTGCAAGAACTGCGGAACCCATCTTTAACCAATTTCGTATCTTCTCAGTTCTCGCCCCGCTCTTTTGCGGAGCGTCATAGTTTTGACTCTGGCTTGAACCTCAGTTTCGAGCGTACGCAATGATGCGCGAACTATTTGGGTCCAGCTTTCTTAGGTTGAAGCCGTATCCGGTTAGAAGATCCTCGAGCTCGCCCTGTCTTTCGAGGTCGTGAAGTTCGATCATCAGTCTTCTTATGCGGCCGGACTCGAGCGCCTTCTTTGCGCCTTCGAGGACTAAGAATTCTGCTCCTTCAACGTCAATCTTGACTAGATCAGCCGATTCTGGAACCTGGGAGTCATAGGCGGCTGTTGGAACGGTTATTTTTTTTCTCCCGTGATGAGTCTTAGTTAGTCCGGCATTTTGATCTCTCCCCGGTTCAAATCTGAACAATCTCAGCAGTATATCGGTGGGCATACTGAATGTTCTCTGAGCGTCCAAGTAGAACTCGGCTTTGCCATTCGCGTTCGCGAGGGCCATCGGGAAAACAACGATATTGTTCCTTCGTGATCTGCGAATTCTCCATCTCAGTTCAGGAAGAACGTTTGGGTTGGGTTCGAAAGCATAGACGCTTCGAAAATGAGAAGCTAATCGAACGGTGTAGATTCCAACATTCGCCCCGATATCAACGAAAAGATCTCCTCGGATCCTGGACAGTTCCCTTCGCACTTGAGGCTCATATGCAGGATATTTTCGCAGAACGTACTTCTTGAAGAGGAACCTGTAATCCTTCACGCGTCTGTCCTTCAGTAAGCTTGATCACGAGAAGTGATCGAATCCACGCCTTTCATTCTTTCGGAAGTCTGTGAAAAACATAGGACAGTACGACAAACGGGCGAACTCTGAAGATAGAATGAAGCAGGGTTTTCCAGAATGGATATCGAAGCTCCGCTCGGAACTTGCCATCAGAAACCTGCCGCCAGATTGAGTGCCTCAGATCAAAACGTTGCAAGTGATGGACTGAAAACGGGGCAACAATCGTGCGGTTGCTCTTCTGCAACAAGACAGTGTCAACAAACTCGCCCCGGGGATAGCCTCCAATGCGCCGAAGAAAATCGGAGGAGAGAAGCATAGCACATCCCCTTACCCGCGGAGACAGTTTCAACCAATAGGTCATTTTCTCCCAAGCTCCGAAAATCCTGGAGGAAGAAATCACGTTGAATCCGACCACGTCCGCCTCCCGGTATTGCTCGGCGACAGTTTCAGCGGAGAAATCACACGTAGTATCGCTGTCAAGAATCAGGAAGTGGCTGAATTCATCGAGGACGGGATCGACTATCTTCGAGACAAACCCGCCGTATGTTTCTGGTGGTTGAAAGTTAACGACTACGGTCTTGGCTTTTGTTACCATCTGCGAATAACCTCGCGAACTTTCAGCAATCCGAGCTTCAGCATGCTTTCCGCTCCTCCGAAATAAGACGAGGGACCGGAGTGATTATGGATAATGGAAATGTCTATCACGCCATGCGGCTCTCTAGGAGTGATCATTCGTGGACGCGACCGATAAACCTAACTCGGTTGGAACAGAGCTTTCCGTTATAGTTCGGATTGAAGACGGGCACATATTTGTTGTTCACCAGTTCAATCCGCCTGACCCAGTAGAATGGGAATTGTTGCTTCAATCTACCAAAGTAGTCCAGCAGCATCTTCGGAGTCTCTTCGTCGCTGTCGACAAACAAGACTGTACTCGTTGTCGGGTAGATCCTTGATGAACGAATTGCGAGCCTCGGCAAAGTCGCTAATATGACCCGAATAATCTCGTCCCAGATCAACCACGCTAAACTTCAACGCACTTCTCCTCTCCCTTTCCGTTCCCGCTTTTGGGAGCGTGTCGCGAATTCAAATGGAGCTAGAGGTTTGAGGTCTAAATGACGTTGCTTCAATCTGCCCGGGTCGCAGTTCGACCTAGGTATCGGATCAACTGGATCAGAGGTCGACGAAAGACAGATGGGCTAGAGTGGTATGTTAGAGGAACCGATTTCTCGCCTAGCCATGAGAACTGGTTGCGGTCACTGGTCAATCCATTCAACGGAGATCTCTTCGTGGACGTCGGCGCGCATGTTGGAACGTGGGCGGTTAGAGCAGCAAGGACTTTCCGCCGGGTAGTGGCCTTTGAACCGATCATAACAACGAACAAGATCTTGCGGACAACGGTAACGATGAATGGGTTCGAAAATGTTTCGGTATTCTCAGCTGCTCTGTCAAACACACATGGTGAAATGAGAGTATCGACTAAGAGTCTGCTCTATAGAAGAGCAGTGGAACATCTGATCCCAATCAGAACTCTTGACAGCTTCAAGCTCAAACCTAGTTTGGTGAAGATAGATACGGAAGGGAACGAGTATCCTGTGCTTCAGGGAGCCGTTGAGACATTGAAGAGAAAACCGAGAATTGTGGTTGAAACTCACAGCCCAGAAACTTTGCGCAACGTGAAAAACTATCTTGAAGCCCTGGGATATTCGATCACGGAAGTCAGACGGAAGAATCGGTTCAATCAGAACCAAAGTTGGTTACTCTGCAACTAAGAAGCTTTGGGTGTGATCAGAACGAATAGGGCCAGGTAAGAGGTCCTAGAAGGGCAATGGAACACATGGCTGTAGAAATAATAGTTACAATATTTGCGCTTACAATCTTTCGGTTGACTTGGATAGCCAGACGGCCAGTCCACAAGGACATAACATCGTATATCATACCCGGCCTCTCCAACCTCCACAAGATCATCAAATACGCTCCGGACTTCTCATACGTCCCGTACGGGCTCATCTGGTACGCAATCAACGTGCCCATTGTGCGGGTGGTTAGAAACAACGGAAGGCTTTGGATAGCTATGTTGGCTTTGATCGACGTACCGTTTCTATGGTACTGTAACCAGTCGTTGGGGATCACCATTTTCTTCGCATACGTATTGATAGGAACTTTCCAGCTGCTCCGAGCTCCTTGGAATGCTAGCATTAACTGGCTGATAGTACTAGCTCCGATCAGCTGGATCTTCCTGGTCTTAGCTCCAATCGCCAAGTTTCCAGTCGGACTCCCATTACAAGTCTGGAGGTATACTGAAAGAGCGGTTGGACATCAGCACAATTACATCTACTTTGGATTGCTAGGTACCCTTTGGCTCATCGTTTTCAATCATTTGTACTTCCTCAGCGGAATTGAGGAATTACTCGTCATCGCGCTTGGCCTCGTTTGGTGCCTGACCTTCGGCTATGCATACCTTGAGAGACGTCGGAAACGGTAAGAATCTGCTACTAAGCCCTCCTAGATGCTTATTCTCAGAAATGGCGAACGCGATCCGGTTATTCGGATGCCATTCACGACTCACCCGTAGTAGAGGGGTGTTGCTCTGAACTGAGCCGCATTCGCGACTGAAAGCGAGTTTCTTGAAGGTCTTGAACCACAAGAATATTAACGTCAAGGGAGGGAGCCATCTTCCTCGTGTCTACTTAGGTCCATTGAAGAGTGTGCTAGCAAGAGTTGGAGGTTGAACCTGGAGGCTTCCTTGGCGACATCCGAGCAGGCCTGACGCGGGAGAATATTGCATCTCGATTCAGGGCAATAAGGAACAATTTAGGTCAGATCTCTCGGGCATCGTTTCTTCACTATTCGATTCTCTCTCTTACACTCATCTTAGCTTCACTGGTCAGGTTGCTTCCTCTTCGCTGGGGAGCATACATTTCCGAATTCGACCCCTACTTCAATTTCAACGATATGCGGCAGATTACCGCAAATGGCTGGCAATCCTGGTATACCTACGTCAACGTTAACGAGTGGTTCCCGTTCGGGCGTGCTCCAGTCACCACGAGTTATCCAGGCACGAGCTTCACAGGCACCCTAGTCTACCAATTCTTCCAGTCCATCGGGATTAACATCAGCCTCTACGATGCCGCTGTATACAGCCCGATCCTACTAGGCGCCTTCGCCGTCCTTGTCACATATTTCTTTGCGAAGGACCTCTGGGGAAAAAGCGCTGGACTGTTCGCTGCTTTGTTTACGGCCTTCAGCTCCAGTCTCATCAGCCGCACAGAGCTCGGCTTCTTCCGTAATGAAGGAGTTGGAGTCCCCACGATGATTCTTACATTTCTATTCTTTATGCGTGCAGTTACTCCGGGAAGAAGTATGAAGAGCACTATCATCTACAGCATGATGTCTAGCATCAGCCTCATCTACATGACGATTTCGTGGGGAAGCTTCCGTTACGCAGCAGAGGTGCTAGGCTTGTTCGCCTTAGCGTTGGTGGTGTTGAGGCGATACACGCCGCGCCTTTTCCTAGCTTACGGAATTACGGTTGGCTTCATGCTGTACATCGGGACGATGATCCCGCTCTTAGGACACACGTTCCTGACAGAAAGTACCACCATCGCTTTACTGGCAGTTATGGGCCTTCTCATGGTGATGGAGCTTGCACGACTTGCTCCGTCCACTCGAGGAAGACTGAGCATTCTGGCTCTGACGATTGCCGCAAGCGCGGGAGTCGTGTTCGGGCTAGTGAGCACCAAGGTCGTTTCTGGGGCGTTGCTCCAAGGAAAATTCCTCGCTACTGTCGACCCGTTTGTCCGGAACAATATTCCCCTTGTTGCATCTGTAGCTGAAAACCGGCCTTCAACCTGGGCAAGCTTGTATCTCGAGTTAGGCAGCCTGATAATCCTTGGAGTGTTTGGTTTCTTCTTCGCGTTTCAGCGCCTTCGCGAGGGAGACGTTCTTTTGATAATCTTCGGAGTCACGGGATTCTACTTCGCGGCCAGCTTGGTCCGGCTTACCCTAATTCTCGCACCTGTGATGGCAACTCTCGCTGCGATAACCGTAGTCGAGCTGGGTAAGCCTGCGATGGACATTATC
Organism: Candidatus Bathyarchaeia archaeon; assembly: GCA_035935655.1. Lineage (NCBI taxonomy): Archaea > Thermoproteati > Candidatus Bathyarchaeota > Bathyarchaeia (SeqCode) > Bathyarchaeia archaeon. Next base: position 40,576 of record DASYWW010000046.1, on the reverse strand, counting down.
CAACAGGCTGTCATATTTCCACGCAGAAAGCTTCGCTTCACCAGTAGGGTGAGCCGCGAGTTCAGTCTAGGCATCCTTTTGATCATTCTTGTCCTAGTGGTCCCCACTTTCATCAACGCTGTCCAGTCAGCTTACACCCCGACGACTATCGCCTCAGCGAGCTTGCCGGTTCGAGCAGCGGTGCCTGATTGGCTTGAAGCCCTCTCCTGGATGGGCAATAATCTACCACAGACGAGTGTAGTCTTTGCATGGTGGGACTATGGGTACTGGATCACGGTGAACACTGGACTTCGCACCCTGTCGGATAACGGAACAGGGAATACGACAGCCATTCAGGACATAGCAACAGGATTCATGCTGAACGAGACGCTAGCCATCCAGCTCATGCGTCAGGAAAGAGTCACCCACGTTGCTATCTTCATCAGCTATAACCGCGGACTATGCGGCTCGAACGGACCGCCATTCTGTGGCTATGGTGATGACAGCAAATGGTACTGGATGGTAAGGATAGGCAACGGCACATCAATCAATACCCCAATGGGAGTCGCCAAAGTTACCTTCAAGCAGATAGTTACGAATCCCTCGACCGGCGCGTCAGACTACCACCGGATCGTGAACATAGGAAACAAGACCACTGAGGAAAGGATTACCAGTAATTACCAGAACGTGCAAATCCCAACAAGCAACACAGTACTCGGCCTCTTGATGCGCAGCAGTTATCCCGGGGGACGGCCGAATGATCTGAACGATACCGGACCTGCTTCGCCGCACTATTTTGTTCAGGACTTCGCGTCCTCCTCGTCATATGTGCTCGTCTACTCGGTGAAATACCCTGACACTCCGTCAATGACAGCCCAGCTGTCCCCTCCAATCGTTCCCACATCCGGGGGGACCACCAATATCACGGGAACATTGACGACCTCGACAGGCAAACCTATCGACACAACAACGGACAAGATTCCGGTTATTCTAGAATATTCAACCGTCCCTGGAGGGAGTTGGACTTTCATTGCCAACGTGACAGCGACGTCTGGCCACTTTGGCTACAAATGGACTGGCAGTGTGCCCACAGGTCAAAAGCCTAACAGTTACATTCTGGTCCGGGCGAGATGGCCTGGTGATCCGGCGCAACTCTTGGATATAGGGGTCACAATGCCTCAGCCTCTGACTTTTATGTGAGAGAGTTTCCTAAGCTTCTGATAAGCGACTGGATCCTTCCATTCGCTGTCGCGCGTACTTATCGTCTGGCGAGAATTTCGGCGGGTGAGGGTTCCTAGTTTGAGTCCCACATTTTGGGCATGTTTCTTTCAGAGAATATGCCGAGCACTTGGGACACCGTCTCGTTAGCCATTTCATCCAAGCTTCCTTCCCTCGCCGCCTGCTTTCTTGATGGTCCCGATAACTTCCTCGACTGCGAGACTGAGGGTTTTCTCAGCTGCTTCGAAGCTTGGCGCTTCGACTTCGATTCTATATTTTGGGGAACCGATAGAGTAAATCTTTACCTCGCTCCCGCGGGGTTTGCGGATCTTCTTAGCGCTCATCAGTGCTTGTTTGATTATCTCGACGCCTCCGGGCTTGTGGCAAGTTACCGAGACAGTTCCTCGTACTTTCGACCTCTCAAGCCTGATCTTGCTCTTGGTGACCTCTGCTATCGCTTGAGCCCATTCCTCAGAGAGCCCTCCCTTTACGAGCACTTCGGGGCCCTCGTCCAGGGCTTCTTCTAGTGGAGAATAGAGCCCTCCAAACTTGTCCAGAAGAGTCTTTCTGATATCCTCAGCATCCTCAACGGATTTGTTCAGTTTTTCAGCGGCGCTTTTCAATATAGCGTCTGCCTTTCGTTCCTTCTTCCATTCAAGCATCTTCTCGGATTTTTCTCTCCCTGTGACCCTTCTGAGGGAGAGATCTATCTGGTTACGTTGGGAACTTACTCGTAGAACCTTTAGAACGAGTTTCTGACCCTGTCGTGCGTGTTCCCTAATGTTCCGGACCCAAGTTGTTGAGATCTCGGATATGTGGACAAGGCCCTCGATGCCGCTGTACTCGTCGAGCTTAACGTAGGCACCGTAGTCTTCAACTCTGGTTACCGTAGCAACGACCAAGTCGCCAACCTCGGGCATTAGCGCTTGTGAAGCCTGGGTACTCAACTCGGTCCTTCCCGGTCTGCTCTACGCAAGGGGTTGTAATATTTCTCCTCTAATCTCTGCCTTTCCGCCTCTCGGTTGAGCTAGAAGCTCGTCACAAACGGTGCACTTCACGTAGTTGCTCGTTCTTTCGAAAATTACCTGTTCATTCGCGCATTTCGGACATTTCACGCGTAGGAATACGCTTCGGGGTTTGGGTATGAGTTCCCATCGCAAGGACTAGGCGCCAACCTCAAGTTTTCTCAGTCGGATTCCCAGTCTCTCAATGGTGTAGTTGCAGTCGCGACATTTCAGCTTGAGAAGTGCTTTCTTGGTTGTCTTCGCGGTCCTTTTCAGCTCTGGAAATTTCTGTCCGCCGTAACCATGTTTTCGCCTCTCTTGTCGCCTGGCTCCCCATGATAGAGTCCGCTGCTTGCCTGCCTTGTAAACGGCGACGGCGTGGGCTGTATGGTGTTTGCACTTGGGGCAGTAGGTGTTGACCTCTTTTGGATACTTCGTTTTTTCTTCACCGTAGGAGGGGTGGGTTTGGGGCTGGGGCGTCCTTTTATCCATTATCCCTGTGGCTTGGTCTTATTTCGACTGCAGTGCCTTGCCGTATTAGGCTCTCAGCGTTCTCGTAAGGGAGAATGGCGATGTCTTCTTTCAGAAACGGGCCGTGGGTTTTCAGGTCCACGCCAATGATGGAGGGCATGTCATTTACGAATCGAAGCAGGAGCTTCTCTTTCTTTTTCTCCGGGGAGTTGGACGGTTCTATTCCCTGGACTGTGTCTTCCTTGAATTTTCTGTAGTGACGGGTAAGACTGGAGAGTTCTTCCTGGGCCCATTTCTCGGAGGCGTGGGTCGTGACGTGGCCGTTTGTCTGTGCTGTGCGCCAGATTTTTGAGAGTCTTCGGTCTATTAGTTGAACCACGAGTTGTTCTATTCTTCTCGTTTCTTCATCTAGCAGTATGGCTTTGAGAGATCGTTGGTCTAGGTTTCTCTGCGCTTCCTTCAATCTTCGAACGTAGGCGGCTACATCGCGAAAGAGGTCTGGTCTGAGTTCTTGGAGTTCCGCACTGTGGAACTCGCGACGCCAGGCCTCAATTGTCTCATCGTAGATCGTAGCCGTAGCAAAACATCTCTCTGGGGGTATGACGACTGGTTTGTTGCCGAGCTAATAATATCTTGAGATTGGTCTATGCTATCAGTTCTGCTCTGTGCTTGCAGAGAAGGAGGATAGCTGCGGCTGACGGTAATAGGACAGTCTCGTCGTGATATGGTCCGAGTTTTCTGTTTCCGAGTCTGAAGGCTGGAGACTCGTTGACCTTGACTTTCATCTCGCCCTGGAAGGCTAGTGGTTCTGTGAACGGGTCGAACTCGTCTAGTCTTTCTTCTGGAACCCTCATTGCGAGTAGTCCTGTGTGGCCGTTGAGGGTTCCTGGCATTCTGATGAGTCTGTGGATATCCGTTGTGACGACAGTGTCTATTTTTGCCGATTTTTTCTCGACGGCCTTTGACACCAAGGTTTTCCATGTTGGCAATCCAACGCCTTTGACAGAACTCCAGAATGGTTTCCTGAGTAGGTCTTCCCTATTCCATGATTTCAGGGCCTGGACCTGATTCGACGTGAGGCCTATCTGGTCGATCTCGCCTCCCAGTAGATCGTAGATTCCAGTAACTATTCGTCCTCTCCATCCCGGCTGACCGACCAAAGGGCCTTCTGCAACCTTTGTCCCGTCGATACTCGTCTCCTCTAGTTCGTGGAGTTGAGGGTCTAGTCCTTGGGCTAGAAGGTAGTCTGCGATTTCTCTGCGTTCTTCTTCTCCGAGCTGCGAGGTTTGTTTTGAGGACACGTGGACATGGTATCCGCGGTGTCCTGAGAAGATGAGCCTAGTGTTATCGTGGTCTATTCCAAGATCTGTGTAGAGCATTTCCAGGAGTCTAGCGGTTTCCTCTTTGGCTTCCTGGAGGCATCTGTCGCAGAGCCAGGTTTGTTCTTCCATTCGATCGTTCTTGCATTTTGGACAGAGCTTTGGGGCGCCGCCGGCTCCTTTGGTGCCGCATGCTTTGCATTTCCAGCTGTCATGGTCTGGTTTGCATGGTGTGTTGAGGTGGTCCGCGTCAATGTCAAAGACTAGATCGGCACCAGTCCATCCTTTGCCCTCCATGGGTGCGGTAGGTTCACGATAGTAAGCCGTGGAGAAGTAGACATGCAACGGGACCAAATCTCTGATCGCGGCAAGGAGCAAGTCAGGTTCTCTGAACGAGCGATGTCTGACCATGAACTTTCCGCCGAATAGCAAGAACCCGTATTCCCTTTCTGAAGGATTTGGAGGTGGGTCCAACTGTCTGTTCGGGTCGAGATAGTATTGTTGGAATTTCTGTCGGACGGCCTGTTCAGCTGGGTTCACGGTTCGGCCCCCTTCCGGTAAGGGTTCTAGCTTTTCTCTTGTAGTAACTCAGAGGGTTTCGGATAGTAGTGCAGATCTCGTCCGGCTTGTAGCATACTCCGTGCGTCTTCAGTGTCGTGCACATCGGGCAGGTATACTTTGTTCTGCCACCCCGTTTGCCGGCGATGTGTTCAACCTGGTAGCGGGTCATTCTCTCTGAAAAGTCGCTTGCAGGCTTGAACGTCTTGACTATCTCCTCTTCTCCGGCTCCGATGTTGACCAGGAACGATGCGAGGGTGAATCGGCCCATGTGTTGGACGTTCTTCCCTTCTGCGAGGTTATCAATGAGATGCCTGACGCAGGGAGGCATTGCTTCTGGCGCGGGTACCTTCGGAAGTTCAAAGTGAGATGGAGTGCCCAGCCATTTGGTGATGAGCCCCTTAGTCTGTTCGACCTTGGGCTGCAGGAGCTTCGGTACCTGTCCGGGAATGCGACCGCTCCTGTCGATTATTCTCGTTCTGACCTCTTCTTCAAGGAGGCGGGCCAGCTCCTCCCTAGTAGCGTAGATGAGACCGTGGTCTAGAATCCTGTTCGGCAACTTCCATTTCGGCTCTTTAAGGTGGACCGCGTTTCTGAGATAGTCGGCCAAAGAGATTGCGAAATCATAGAACCTCTTTCCCGGCTGAGCGTCGATTTTCGCTAGCTTCCAGCCAAAGGTCGTGCGGGCGATGTATTCTAGTTTGTCGGGATTTTCCTGTCGGAGCAGTTCGTAAGCTCTCTTCGCTTCGGCAAGTGCAAATCTTCTCTGCGCCCGCTCCTCTCCGGTGAGACTCAGGATTAGATTGGAGACTGGGAATGATAGGATCTCAGCGTTCTCGTTGCCGAACTCGTTTGAGACCCTTCCTTTTGAGAGGGCTTCTTCCAGTCTTTTTTCTGCCCTTTCCATTACCGGGCTGAAGTCTGGGGATGCGATGTCGTCGATGGAGATTCCTAGTTCTTTGATGTAGTCAGAGGCTTCGTTAAGGAAGGGGTATTTGGCCAGGTCAGCCCTTGTTAACATTAGATTCTTCTTATTCGGCTTCTATTCTTGGGGCGAGATAGTAGAGGAGCCTTCCTTGCTGGGGCATTTCAAATTCTACTTTGATTGGCATGTTGGTGGAGAACTCGAGAGAGGTAACCTCGGAGGCTCCTGAGCCTGCCCGGATTATTTCTCCGAGATAGTTGAGATTGTACGTGGCCTTCGCTGGTTCCTTCACGTCTAGTTCAAGAATGGCATCGCTTCCCTTGTCCAATTCTATTAGTGCGCTAGTCAGTTCTCCAGCTGCTCTTACTACGAATTTTTCCTGGGTCACTTCGAGCTTGACATTGTCGCTTATGGATTGCGCGTCATCGATAATGTCTCGCAGGCTCGCGGCGGTAATCTTGACTCTCGCGTTGAACGGGACCTTTGGCGTCGGAACCTCTTCCGTAGATGGTTCGAGGGTCGGGGTTATGAATTTCCTTACAATGTTGCCTTTGAGAGTAATGTTGAGTTTCTTGTTCGCGTCATCATAGACTACCTCGATGGATTCATCACTTTTCGTCCTCTTCAACAGCTTGAGGAGGTTCGATACGCTGAGCCGGAGTTTCGTTTGAGTTGTGCACTCGTAGGTGTCAAAGGCTGTCTTGGGCCATTCGAAATCAACCATTGCTATGTGCGAGGGGTCCATGGAGCGTAGCTTGATTCCATCAGGGGAAGCGTTGAAGTCTGCTTCTTCGATAAGGCTTGAGATTGCTCCTATGAGGTTGCGGAAGAGCCGTGCATCGTTCATAGTGGCTTTGAACATGGGATTAGCCGGCTTTTCCTTCTTAGCCGAGGTTTCGGCTATTGAACTTTCCAGCAATTCTAGCTATTCTCCCGCCATGTGGCGCCGCAATTGGTACATCTAAAGAATTGGGTTGAAGACTCATCGCCGCCCCTTGTCTGAACGAGCCAGTAGAATGCCTCGTGATTGTTACACTTGGGGCATTCCGCTTTGGCCTTCGGGAGGGTCCTTATCTTCTGTTCTTCTCTACCAATGACCACGATCTTCTCTTTATCATGAGCTAGCCTGCTAACTTGCTTATCTCCGCGGTTGCTCGAGTAGCCGCACTTTCCGCAGGCCATGAACACCTTCTTCTCTCTCTTGGCGGGTAAGAGTGTGGACCCGCATTTCGGACAGAACTGCAAAACAGATTCACTGTTAAAAGCGCTAGAAGGCGAATTTATTTGTTGGCTTAGAAACGCGCCTTTTTCCCGAAAAAATTCGGGATCTGGAGACTAAGTGGGCTATTCGCAACGGTTCCGGAAGCGTTCCTGTTAGCCAGGTTGTGGAGAGGATCTCCTGGAGAGTCTCGGAGGGAAGAGAACTCGCTATTTGCGACTTCTTACTTCCGATCTTATATGATTCGAATCCATTTGAGGCTCGCTTATTGGCCGAGGCGACTTCGACGACTGGGAGCTTCGTCAGCTTCTCGATGACCTTAGCATCGAGCCGATGTCGGGTATGGTGAACCATGATCAGCCTAAGCTCGGGAAAAAATCTCGTTCGGAGAATCGCTGAAGCAATTGCTCTGTTCTGTGGAATGGGTCTGGCGGGAAAGACCACAATTCCGTCTAGGTAATGTCCACCTCTTACAACCGCGCCTACCTGCCGCCTCGGGTTGCAAAAGTCGAGCCCAAGTATCCTAATCTCTTTCTTGACGGCAAACCTCCGAGTCATGATTGTTGCCGAAGCTTGGTTAGAGCTATTTCCGCAAGGATGGAAAAGTTCACGCTAGGTTCAAGGTTGTCTTTCTTGAGACAGACAACGACCTCCTCAAGGGTGATCATTTTCTGTAACCATAGATATCCCAGCAATGCCTCCAAACTGTTAGCCACGTCTCCTCTGCCCACTCTTCTTGGAAGATGTTTTCTCAATCCGGCTCTTGCGGCAGCATCGGCAAGGATCTTGTCTCGGACCTTCGTTCCATTTGGTCGGCCCGTAATTTCTGTAAGGGCTATCGAGTATGCGAAGTTTAGGAGAGAGTCTCCGAACTGAGCGAGCCTAGTGTCGGTCAGAATCTTGACAAGAGCCTCCTCGTTCAATCGCGACCCCCCATGCGATTCGGCGACCGCTGCGCTATTGAAGATGATTATTGAAGAGAATTGATGGTAAGGCGTTGAGAGAGGCTATTATCGAGTCAGCCCCCGCCTCCTCCAATTCCTCTCGGGAATAGAATCCTTGAGGCAGTCCGATTGTCTGGATACCCGCTCGTTTTCCGCCCAGCATATCCACAGGCTCATCTCCGACTACAAAGCATTCTTTGGGAAGGAGGGCGAAGTTTTCAATTGCTTTCAGGAAAGGCTGTGGTGATGGTTTGAACTCTTCAACTTGCTCTGGGGTAATCGCGCAACGGAAGTAGTCTTTCAGTTTCCAAACGTCCAAACGCCTCGTAAGCCTTGGTCTCCGCACAAAAGTTACCAGGCCCATTATGAATTCTCTTTGTTTGAGTTGCTCCAAGAGCGCGACCAGATCGTTTCCTGGCCCTGTCTCATCCATCTTGGCATCGAGTTTTTCGAAGAATCTTGATCGAACTTCCTCGTCGCGTTCAAGTCCGTGTTGTCTAGCGAGAGAGACGGCGATTCCGCTTATTTTGAGAGTTTCCCGAGCCTCCCCCCCTTTCCTAATGAGGTCTCTTGCTAGCTCAAGAGCCTCGTAGGCTGTTGTTGAAACGTTGAATTCTCTAAGAGTCTCTTCGATCAGGGCAATCCAGAGTCTCCAGTCTCCGTAGAGCGTTCCATCAAAATCGAAAATGACGCCCTTCGATGGCAGAGGGCGGCCCCGGCTAGTTTTCAGCTTCGGCTGCTACTGCAGCACTGAACTTTTCGATAAACTCATCAGTATCCTGATGGACTTTTTTCGCCGCCCGTTCCAAAGCCTTCTCCGCAGAGGACTCGCCTTTCATTCTCAGAGTTATGACGGGCTTGGTGAAGAGTGGGTGAGGAAGGTCGTAGCCTGCCCAGTCTACAGTCTTGTCTTCTAAGAGTGCTTGTTGCATGAGATGCCCGAAGGTGTGACCTTCTCCCTCGACCTCAACTTTGAGGAATCCCTTCGATTTTTTCAAGACGTTGACCTTCAACTTGGAACGTTTCCTCCGTCGGCTCCGAAGTCTTCTGTTAGCCGTCGTCTCTCGACATTTAGGCACAATGTACAGCGGAGAATCCTTCCTGATAGTACGAGTTCGCCTCCGCACCGAGAGCAGTAGGCCTTGATCACGCCCATTTCGCGTCCAACCGTTGTAAGCTTCGGTATCCTCTGGCTTACATCGATCACCTTTCCTCGGATGACGTCGTTCGGTTTGCAGACGTCCCCCATGAAGCGCTCGAACCTAGGACTTGAGTTTGAGATGTGCAACATTCCTGTGAATGGTGGCTGGACCTTGTGACCGTCAACTACAACGATGTTAACGATGGCCATTTTCTCCTGGACTTTCTCGACAACTCCAATGATCGTTGAACCCTCTTCAGGGACGACAGGGGGTCCAGCCGATGGTTTTACTGAGACTATGTGACGGTTAGAATCGACTGCTGCAACTCCCGTCTGGGATGAAAAGACAGTTCCATCTACCTCGACGGTACCGCGGCCCGGCATGAACTCTTCAACGACGCCGAGCTTCTCTCCCGGTACGACGAATTGTCCGTCCAGCTTCTTTATCATGGCTGTTCTAGTAACCTTTCAGGAACAGCCTCTTTTCGTCGGCCCGATTTTTATACCCTTGTCTTTGTAAGACAACTTAGCGTTATTCGTCCTCGTACCTATCAAAGGGTCGGGAAGTGGATTAGCCCTCAAGAAATGGATGGTTTATTGCATCTTTTGCCCACATTCCGGACAGAACTTGGTCCCCGCGGCGACCGGTTTTCCGCAGTTGGGACAAGGCGTCATAGCTTGGGCAGCGGGCGGTACGAACATGGTCGCGCCACAGTTAGGGCAGAACCGGGCTCCCTGTTGAACACCGTTTCCGCACTTGGGGCATGCAACGAGCGCTGCCTGCGGTTGAACAGCGGGCTGCATCTGGGCGTTCATCACTTGCGGTATGAGGACCATTCCTGCTCCGAAGCCTGCGCCTGGAGATGAGCCAATGCTCGACCCGATGTCCTTGGCGGTCTCCATCCTCAACACGTCTGAAGTGGCTGCTTTCTGTTTGATCCAAAAGAGCCGGTCACGGAACTGATCAGAGGTGTCGATTCCCTCGAACTTGAAATCGACCAGGTCGGTTCCGAGTCGTTTCAGAGCATCATTGATGTTGACCTTGACACTGACCGATGCTTTGTCGAGTTGGGTGAATGCGGTTTGGAGATCGTATTTCGACATTTCATCGATGACTCTTTCGTTGATGAAGCCTCGGATGAAATCGTCCACCTGCGGAGTACTATAGGCTCCCTGTCCGCCGACAACTTCATTGACGAAAAGGTTCGGATCTGTTACTCTGAGCCAAGCTGTCCCGTGCACCATCAACGGCGCGAGCTCTGTCGTCTGGGCCTTCGCGCCCCACTTACCGGCGAACTGTTTCGTCGAGACGTATATGACCGTGGCTGTGAAGGGGGTCTTTCCGCCGAAGAATATACGGTATGCTGACGTTATCAGAGGCAGGTTGAGAGTTGTAAGAGTGTGTCTGCCAGGAGGGAAGACGTCGTAGGCTTTTCCGTCTTTGAGGAAGACCGCCGTCTCGTACTCGTGAACCACTAACTGCGCAGCATTGGTGATCTCTTCTACTGGGTATCGCCAGACGATGTCGTCTGGGCCTGCTCCTCTCCATTCTATGACTTGTGGCACTACTGCTGGACTCCTAGGATTATGTCTTTGCGTCCGTTATACGCGGTCTCGAGCGCTTCGACCGCTTTCATAGCGTCAGAAATCTTTCCTTTCGCGTCTTGAACATGTCCACCATCTACGGAGTCTTTGAGACCTTGGATTGCACTTGTTACGGTATCTGTCATCTGGAGGAGTTGCATGTCATAGTCCATCATCCGATCCAAGTCCGGCTCCTTGACCTTTGTCACATCGAAGAAGCCCGCGTATCCATATTCTGAATGATTGATACGCTCGACGACTCTGTCAAGTCGCGCCATGAGATGGTCTGTATCGTCCCAAGTATCGTTGATTCCTTGGTTGACGAGGGACCTATAGGTGTCTTTAGCTTGTGATTCAGCGCTCGAGAGTTTCTGATAGATCTGGTTTCTGAGCAGCTTGTCTGATTCTCGTCGAATCTCTCTCTCTTTGTATCCGTGAAATCCCGGAATAAGAAGCATGATTTTCTCTTGAAGGTTGGTCTGGGATTTGGCCCTGTCGTAAAACGAATTACTCGGCTGGCTCAAATTCGAACCTTTCCTCGGCGACTCAGGTTTCATGCCAAGTTACTTTTAAGGGTGTCAAAACCCACGCGGGGCAAAAGCAGGGACTAGTTTTTCCAACTTTGAAAACCGACTATGAGATGGAATCGATCTACGAAATGCTTCGTCGATGAGATCAAGAGGATGGGTCACGATTAGTCTCTAGCGCCGGTTACAGAATGGCTATGTCAAGATTCACGAGTTGAAACCGTTACGCAGATGAAGACTGTCAAGCAGGAAGAGCCAGTTGCACGTAGCCGTTTCATCGATTGTCCCAGTTGCAAGACGCATACTCTCAAGCTCAAAAGGGTCGTCCAAGTCGGACGATGCAAGAGTTGCCACGAATCATACAAGATCGTAATAGTATACGTTAAGGAAGGGAAGAAATCAAAGCCTGCGACGAAAACAGAGCCTGCGAATAGCGTGCCCAGTCAAGACTCAACGTTGCCATCTTGGCAGGTTCCCTCGGACAGTTCACTGTTCGGGTCCTCATCGACAGAAACGAACTCGATATTCTCGGATATCGGCTCTAGTTTTGGCCAGGAAGAGCCTAACAGAGAGACTTCGACAAGTAGCGGGCAATAGAAGTCTCGTTATCAAGCTGGACTGCCTCCACCCACGTTTCCGCCAAGGTACTCTTGCGTCATGAGATGTGGTCGCTAGTACCCCCTTTTTGACGAGGGAGTTTGCTGTCTGCCGTGGATACTGGGCGAGTCCAATGATTCAGGGCGTGATTCGGGCTTGGATGGAAATGCGTTTGTTGGAGTTATCCTTGCGATTTCCGAACGATTGAGGTGCGAAATCTAGGGGTAGGCCCGGATTCGAGATCAGGGTTCATTTTGGGCTTGGAAGCGAGAATTATCTTGGTAATAGTAGGACTTACCAATGATCGTAGTGTATGAATTTTTCGACAGGCTTTCTCTTGGGGGGGCCAAGTCTGATTGCTGGATAACCAAGATAGATCAGGCAGGCTACCTTAACATGATCAGGGATTCCAAGGATCTTTTTGACCTCTGGTTCTCCACGGGTCGAGGTGGACCCGTGAACTGTCAGGCATGTGGCTAGACCTAGCGCGTGAGCGGCCAGCATGAGGTTTTGGACTGCCGGATAGATACTAGCGTACTTGACCTCGTCGCTCTTGCTAACGCGGTTCAGGTCGACGCAGCAGTAGACTATGACAGGTACCTTCTCGGTATTTCGAAGCATCTCAGTGGCGTCATCATAGACTACTCTCATTCGATCCGATATACCGGGGCTATTGCCGAGGCGTTGTAACCACGTCTTCAGCATCGGCTCCTTTAGCTGGGCCTTCTGCCTAGGATCCCGGACAACAATGAACTCCCATGGTTGCGTGTTACTTCCTGAAGCCGCTTTCGAGGCTGCTTCCAGAATTGTCTTGAGAACATGATCGGGGACGGGGTCAGCCTTGAACTTTCGAATGGACCGTAGGGTGTTGATCCCCTCGAGGACCGTTTTTTCCTTTGGCATGGTTAGTGGCCCTTAACGGGACCTAGGTTAAAGCATACGGAGACCAATAGTCGCTTGGAATTGTCCCAGCGCCCAACTAGGACATTGAGGATCGCAGTAGACCTTGATGGTGTCTTGGCAGAGACAATGGAGGCCTGGTGCAAGAGGGCGAATGCTCTGCTGGGAACTAAGTTTGGATTGGACGATTTAGACACATGGGGCTCATGGACCAAGTTCGGCATGGAGCGCGACCGGTTTTTTCAGCTCTTGGATGAGACATGGGATAACTGGGAGAATATCCCGCCGACCGAACCAGACCTTGCACGGAAGGTCTCCAAGCTGCAAGTGCTAGGAAAAATCGACATCGTGACAGGTCGAAGCAGGCAGACAATAGACTCTGCGAAAAGCTGGCTAAAGCATCACCAGATACCATACAACCAATTCGTGCGGGTTCCGGGGATGAGGGACAAGGTTCACTTGGACTATGACGTCTACATTGACGATGCTCCTGAGCTTATGCCCCTAATTTCGCGTAGCGTTGGGAAGCGCGGAATCCTATACGCCAGGCCCTGGAATCGTGACGTTCCAGAGCTTCAAGGAGTTGTGAAAATCAAGAGCTGGAGCCAGATTCCCAGAGCAATACGGAGAATTACAGAGTAGTATTCTGATTCTTAGTAGCTTCACATTACTGCGGAAGCTGGAAAACTCCGAGGAAAAGATGATTTGCTTGAAGTTTTACTTAAATGGAATGGGCTTCCTGAAAAATGCTTATTTGCACAAGCCCCTCCAGCTTGAGATCGTCCATGCCAGCCATTATGGCAAACTATTTTTTCGAGAGTCTTGACCGAGCGAGAACCAGATTTACTGCACGTTCAATTCTAGCGACAATTATTCTGACCCTCAGTTTAGGATCACCTTTTGCATCCTACATCTTAGGCACCGGCACTCTTCCCTTCGTTCACCCGGTATCTGGTGCTCTCGGTCCCGCTAACAATCTAGGTATTGATTGTGCCTTAGGTTCCTCCGCGGACTCACCCAATCCGTTTCCAACGCCGATCAGCACTAAGGACTCGGATGGAGTAATTGACTCGAACTGCCAGTGGGCAGGCGACGTTGACGGAGACCCGGCAGCTACCCTTGACCCCCTGACCTCCGATAGCCCAGAAGCTCTCAGCCCCCAGATCGGGGGAGGATTCATCGCCAATGTAATATTCACCAATATGAACACGACAATCAATGCGTTTGACATTACTGTCAATTACGATCCGCACATCCTAGACTTCGTTGCGTTCGACCAGGCAGGGTGAACGTTCGGGGGCGACGTTGGCTGTCCTCCCTCGACTCCTAGCTGCACCCTCCAGCTGGCATCAAGCACCGATCATGTCAACGGTGTCGTTCGTCTTTCCCAGACGGTCCTGTCCATCCATGTCGGCCCGAACGGCGATACAGGAAACATAAACAGCGTCACCTTGTTCCGATTGAGGTTTGATGTAGTAGGCGCCGGGTACACAACTATCCACTTTGGAACAAACATCATAGTTTCCGTCGTCGGCACCAGCACTGGTCCCGATCCGCACTTTACCATTGACGGGTCTTTCAGTACACAGGATATCTTCAATCTCATCAATTCTCAACCGCTCGCTCCATCGACAGCCTGGTTCAACGCATCATGGTTTTTATCTCCCAATCCTGAAGTTCCGGGTAATCCGCTAACGTTCATAGCTACTGCTTCTTGTTCATACTGTCAAGGTGCCCTAACCTACAACTGGGACTTCAGTAGTATAGACTCATCCACCAACTCTCATAAGATAGACGCGACAGGCAGCGTTGTCACGATCACAGCACCGCCCCCGCTCGTAAACAGGGTTACGCTGACCGTTACTAACGGGACCTTGAGCGTCTCAGCTACCAGGCTTCTACCATTGGCTGCTAGCGCTCCTCTCTCCAAATTACCAGTTGGCGTCGTTCGGAGTGCTGTTCGTGGTAGCTGGCTTGGAGGTGTTCCATCCTATTCAGGAAGCTACAATCTCTGTCCGGCCCAATCCTCTACTGATCACAGCGTTTGCTCCGCGCCCACCGTAGTTATCCCCCTAGGCACCCAATCACAGAACAAGACCGTCGCACTGTCCTACAACTACGCAGGGGTCTACAATTCGACGCTTTCTGTTATTGACAGCGCAGCTTCTCGGGTCAATGGTCCCAATAGCGCTGTAACGACATTTCTAGTCAACATTACAGGAACACCCGCAGCATTCACAGTTCCTCTCTCCGCAAACTCTACTACGGTCAGAGCAGGCCAAACACTGCAATTCCTGGCCAGCGTAGCATACAACAACAACTATCCTGCAGCCCTCCGCTCCAGCACTTTTCGGTACACATTTCTTTTCGGCGATGGATTCAGTCAAGGAATAACATCCGGCCTATCCGCAACCGTCAATCATAGGTATTTACAAGCAGGGAAATTCACAGTCCAGGCGATCGCTCAAGAGACACGTCAGCAGGCGAGACTGCAAGAAAATGGAATCCTACATCTCGGTGACAACCAAACTCTATCAGCTGACTTCACTATCAATCCAGCTTCGCCTCAGGTAGGGCAGTCTGTATCATTCAATGCATTCGTTTCCGGCGGTACAGCTCCATTCTCCTATGGATGGAACTTCGGAGACGGCACCCTAGTTGGCGGGAACCCCGCGAGCCACGTTTACGCCAGTGGCGGGACATACTCAGTCACACTAACCGTCACTGACGCGAAGAACATGATTTCGTCCGCCACCCACACAGTGACCGTAGGCGCCGTTCTTACCGGAGTTCCAATCGTCGCGGTGTGGAGCCATGACTGCGGCTCATTCAACATTACTAACATAGCTTGCCCCGGCTTGGTCCTGACTCCGAATAATCAATTAATCGTTCAGGTCAATGTTACCGGCGCTCCCACGTTCAACGCATTCGAGTTTGCGTTGTACTATGACTCGCATTACCTCAGGGTTCTCCATGCGGACGTTAATGGCACAATCGGCCAAGCAACGGTTTTCGGAAACAAAGCTCAAGCTATCATAAATGACGCAAGCACTCCCGGCGCTGTCCGCCTAGTCGTTGTTGGACTCGGAGTCTCTTTCAGCGGGGGTAGTGGAACGCTTGCGAATATCGTGTTCAATGTTACCGGCACTGGTGTGAGTCCCCTGACCTTGGCCAGTGGAATGGCAGGCCCGTCGTCTTTCGGGCAAGATGCGAACGGCAAGAGACCCAACTGGACTGACATAGTAAACACCGATTCCCTCGGGAACACCTACTATATTGGAGTAGAGACTGCAGACGGTTACTTCACAAATGTAGCAGGGACTGGTAAACTTGGACCCATGGCACGATTCATTTTCAGCCCCTCTATGCCCGTACAAGCTCAGGCAGTAAAATTTGACGCATCGTCAAGCTTCGACCCCGACAATCGGACTGGCCGAGGAATACGCTTGTACCTGTGGGACTTTGGAGACGGTGGGTCTGAGGTTACAAATGTGACCTCTGTATTCCACGCTTATGTTAGTCCAGGCGGTACCAGGTTTCTGGGGAACTTCACAGTCCGATTGACTGTTATCGATGTTGACAGTGGCTTTCAAGGAATGAGGACCCTCCGGTTAACGATCCGGTCTGACCAACCTCCAATCGCTGGCTTCGTGTTCTCGCCAGCCAATCCCTCAGTGGGACAGGCAGTCATGTTTGACGGGTCCAGTAGCCACGACCCTGACGGGAGCATTACGAACTCTACATGGGATTTTGGCGACGGTTTCACGATTTCAAACGTCGGCATATTCAGTGTCACTCATATCTATCACAATGTCGGGACATTTGCCATCGAACTAAAGGTTGAAGATAACGCGGGACTGTTCGGTAGCCAGATTCAGATAATTCACGTAGGTCCTCTGCCAGGCATTCCTCCAGTCGCGAACTTCACATTCACACCGATTAACCCTGTCGTTGGGCAGAGTGTCTTCTTCGACGGTTCTCGCAGCTCTGATGCTGACGGATTCATAACATCTTGGTCTTGGAACTTTGGAGACGGCTCCCTTCTCGGCTTTGGTACATTTCCAGTCCACACGTACTTTGCTACCGGAAACTTCACAGTTACACTCACTGTGACCGATACTGAACAACTCTCAGCGTCCACCTCTCTAATAATCCGAGTTCATGCCATACCACCACACGATGCGGCCATATTCTCTGTCTCTCCCAACCCCACACGAGCTATTTCGACTCAGACCGTGTCCATTGCGGTTCTGCTTGAGAATACGGGAACTAGCCAGGTGACGGTGAATATTACAGCGTATCAGGATTCGAAAGTCGTCGGGTCAATAAACGGTGTAACACTATTCCCCGATTTCAATGCTGTCCACCAGATCTACTTCTTTACAATCCTATGGGACACGACAGGCGTCCAAGTCGGAAATCATACGATTACGGCGAGAGTATTTCTCGCCGACGATCCAACACCTGCCGACAACTTCGCATCCGGAGGGCAGGTGACTATTCTTCCTCCCCCTGTGCTGAAGCTAGTCCCTGCCATTGGTAGTCCGGGAACCAAGGTTGTAATCGAAGGCTCGGGATTTCCTGTTCCTCAATTCGCCTTTTTAGGGCAAGTAACCTTCATTCAAGTCGCATTTGACAACGTGACGATAGGATTCATCACGACGTCTACTGGGGCTTTCAATTTCACATTCGATGTTCCCCTCGCACAGCCAGGGACCCATTATGTCAATGTCGTGGACGAATTCTCGCGAGCACATGCAGCTGCTGCATTCCAGGTGCTCCCGGTCCCGAGCGCCATAGTCGTTACAGTGAAGACTGCCGCGATATATTTCCCCGGCGATACCGCAACCGTCTACCTACTATCAACCTTAAATGGAGTTCAAGTTGGTCCCAGCGGGCTTCAACTCCAACTCACCCTCGTTAAGCCCGACGGGTCAACAACAACACTTAGCGTCTCGATCACTCCATCAGGCGTCTACAAAGCAACCTACAGCATACCAACATCTGGATCGTTAGGGACGTACACTGTCGTTGCAACTGCGCATATGGTCAGCGCTTCTGATGGCTCATCTTTAGTGAGCTTTGAGGTCAAACCGAGCTGGCTCAGCTCCCACGGTCAAACCCTAGCCGGTGGAGCTACAGTCGCTGGTATTGTAGGATTTGCAGCGGTGGCTTGGCGAAAAGGCTACTTCAGAAGGAAGAGTGGTAGCAAAGACTCCGGGTTTCTCAACCAAAGGGAAGGGTTCGAGGATTGAGACATCTGATGGACTGCTCTAGAAACCCCCATCTTGCAATTCCACTCCTGTTGTTGATTTCTGTGTCGCTGGCGGCGGCTTCAATTGGGCGTTCAGAGGGCCTGAGCAATGTCAATTCTACGATTGGGCACTTCGCAAATCCTGTCTCCTTACAACAGACCGTCTCAGCTCCCATGAATTCTGCGTCAATATCCCCCTTGGCCTCATCCCTTCCTGCTTGGACAACGGGTGCTCCTATCCCGACCCCAAGAGAGGGATACGGAGCTGCCGAAGTGAACGGCATATTCTACTACATCGCTGGCTATGGCCCCACAGGGGATAACACAGCAAATGAGGCCTACAACCCGGCAAACGACACTTGGACAACAAAGGCCTCTCTACCCTCGTCCCCCAGATCCGAAACAGTCGCAGTATCAGACGGCACGTTCATCTACCTTATTGGAGGCCGCCCTGTCAGCATCGTCGGCCACGACGTATGGCGATACAACCCGGCGAACAACACCTGGAAGAGCCTCTCATCAATGCCTACGGCAAGAGCGACTGAACACATGGCTGCCTACTACAACGGAAACATCTACGTTGTTGGCGGAAGGACAACAGACGCACCCACTAATGGAGGAAGTCTGAGAATACTGGAGATCTATCACGTGACGACCAATTCCTGGACCACGGGCACCTCGTTGCCCTCGGGCCTTGCTGACGCCCACACCGCATTGTTGAACGAGAAGATCTACGTATTCGGTGGATTCACAACAACGGGAACCGCGAGTACCACCACTTACATTTACGATATTACATCTGATTCATGGACGTCAGGTGCCTCTGCTCCAGCCGGGCTAGTCGACCCGGCAGCTGGAGTTTGTGGCCCCCAAATCTACGTCATTGGTGGAAGTACAGCCAATCTTGGCCTTCAGAACTCCAATTACGCCTACAACCCCACGACCGATACTTGGAATAACTCTCTAAGCATTCCAAGGGCGACCGCTGAAGTGCAAGCGATCTCGTACAGAGGAGAAATTTTCATCATAAGTGGTGGAATCTTCGGCAGCGGCGGAGGAAACCCTGCCAATCAGATCTTTCATTGTGCGGACAACATGCTCTACATATCCCCCAGCCGCCAGGCCGTTCAACCCTCCGGTTCAACAGTTACCTACAAGGTCAAAGTTGGGAATATCCAGCCGTTCAATTCATGGAACATAATGGTCAGATCAAACCAATCTGTCATCAATCCCCAAAGTGTTTCTATTGCTGGAAATCTCTTCCAGGCCAACTTTACCGCAACGGTAACCCAGCTAGCCAACTGCGTGAACGGTGCTGGAACAGGATGCACAAGCATGGATGGGCCCGGCATAATCCACTCAGCAGCGACAGTCTCATCTACGCCCAATGCTACGCTGAACGGCTTACTCTTCACTATCACCTACAAGGCCGTGGGCGGAACCTACAGCCCGATCGAAATCCTAAACGACAACCTCACAAGAGGAACATGCTGTACCGTTTCACACTTTTCCCTAAACGGAATCTACGGACGACCTCCACCCAACTTCCGCCTCAGCGCGACCCCTATCCAGTCGATTATAGGCCAACAGTCATCTGGAGTTGTATCAATCGCAGTAACTAGTCTTGAGAACTTCACGGGGAAAGTCAACCTTTCAGGAATCGTATCTCCTTCAGGCTTGACCCTTTCTTTCGCTCCGACAATCGTGTCTGTCCCAAGCAACAAGACATCCCTATCCCAACTTTCGATCTCAACTAGTGGAACCACGTCGCTTGGAAACTACACAATAACCGTAACCGCAACAGCCGGGTCCCTATCCCACAATGTCCGTCTGGCCATCTCCGTAGTACCCGACTTTTCCATAATCGCAATCCCTGACGCCTTCGTTATCCGTGAAGGGACAAGCGTCTCTTCAACAATCAATCTGATAAGCCAGGGATTCTCAGGTACCCTCTCACTGTCCGCAACTGTCGCCCCGACCACAACCAACGGGCCTGTAACGCAGCTAAACACAACATTCGTCTTTCTCTCACCAAGTACATCCCGAGGTGTCCAAATTCTGATTGGAGTGTTTACTAACACTGTTCCCGGCAACTATGCCATCACGGTCACCGCTGTAGGGATGCTTACTCACTCAACCCCGATTTCCATAGCAGTCCTCGCTCCGTCGCTAAGTCTGACACCATCTAGTGGGACGATAGGAACGTCAGTGACAGCTCAGGGTTCCAATTTCCCAATGTTCTTCTTCCAAACTCAAGCCAGTGTAACGGTTAGTTTCGATGACATGTTCCTTGGATCAACCATTATGACAAATGGATCCTTCACGTTCGTCCTTGATGTCCCGAATGCTCAGCCAGGGCCTCACTTCGTTAAGGCCCAAGACCTCAGCACGCTAGCACAAGTCAATACAACTTTCATCGTTCTTCCAACTCCAAATGCCTTGACCGTCAACGTTGAAGTTGGAACCATATACTTCCCGGGAGACACCACGGTAATCAGCATCCTATTGGCACAGGGCGGGACATTGGTAGGCCCCTCTGCCATTCAGCTGACGATTCAACTCATCAAGCCCGACGGTTCAACGATCATCCTCCCCGCGACATCAATCTCAGCCGGACTTTTCATAGCGAAATATCAAATCCCCAGTGCCGGCCCGATTGGCGTGTATGCGGTCAAGGCAACTGTTCATTCAACTGGGGGCGGGGACGGAACTGGGCTGGGCAGCTTCGAAGTCAAGCCCACATGGCTAAGCTCGCAGGGCAAGACAATTACGAGCGCGGTAGCTATCGTTGGGATAGTGGGATTTGCAGCGGTGGCTTGGCGCAAGGGATATCTCAGAAGGAAATCGCAAGACGACTGACCGCAACGACACGATCAATTTTCGAAGATTTATACTGCGAGATCGCTAAACTAGCGTCTGTTGGCTCTCAGGTTTGAAAGGAGAATTCTCTGTCCCCGAAGACCTCTACTATACCAAAGAACATGAATGGCTCCGTATAGAGGGAGACAAGTGCAGGATAGGAGTCACAGATTACGCTCAGAACTCTCTTCACGAAATAGTATACGTTGATCTTCCAAAGCCAGGAGCAAGAATAGAACTTATGCAAAGCCTTGGAACAGTCGAGTCAGTGAAAGCGGTTGCTGACGTCTACTCACCTATTTCAGGAACAGTACTTGAAGTCAACAATACTCTATCCGACGCTCCCGAGCTAGTCAACAAGAAACCATACGGAGATGGCTGGATCACCATTATCAAGCCAGAGGATCTCAAGAAGGAAATGCCTAGCCTGATGAAGGCCCACGACTACAAAGACCTCTTAAAGAAAATAACCGAAAAGAAATAAAACCTAGAAACGATTAGTTTTCGTCCCCTAGGAAGTTTATCTTCAACTACTCCCCATCTATCCAAGAACACATGGGACCCGCGTCACTTGAGCCCTTTGCACTACTCTCCTCACCACTGAAGGGACTACTCCTCGAAACGGGAATCTCTGTCCCCACGCCTCCCCAAGCTGAGGCTATACCTCTCATCGCCCGTGGAGAAAACGTCCTCATTATTGCTCCCACCGGCTCTGGCAAAACCGAGGCAGCCCTGCTCCCATTAATCGATAGGATGATTCGTCGCGAGAACCGCCAAGGTATCTCGCTAATCTACATAACCCCTCTCAGAGCTTTGAACCGAGACCTTCTCAAACGGCTTCAAGCATGGTCCGTGAAGTTGAAGTTCTCGGTGGAGGTCCGGCATGGAGACACCCCAACCAAAGACCGTAGACGAATGGCAAACAATCCTCCTGATCTTCTCATAACCACTCCAGAGACGCTTCAAGCCATATTGCCCGGCAGGCGGATGAGACAGCATCTTCGGCACGTCGAATCAGTAGTAATCGACGAGATTCACGAGCTCGCTGGCGACCGACGAGGGGCACAACTCACGGTTGGCCTTGAACGCCTCAGAGAGGTTAGGGTCGACGATTTTCAAAGAGTGGGACTCTCTGCAACCGTTGGCAACCCGGAAGAGATTGCGCAGTTTCTCGGCGGAAATCAGCCAGTCAAAATCGTGCAGATCCCGCTTAGTCGATCCACCCGATACAAAGTGGAGTATCCAGCTCCCGGAGAGGAAGATCGAGAGAAAGCCAGACATCTCTACACTACTCCAGAAGCAGCAGCACGTCTCACACTAGTCGATGATCTTGTGGAGGCTCATGATTCTACGCTTATCTTCGTCAACAGCCGTGTAAACGCCGAGCTCCTAGGTTCGAAGTTCAACATGATGGACCGAAAAATAATGGTCCATCACGGCTCTCTCCCAAAAGAAGAGAGAGTCCGAGCGGAAGAGGCGTTCAAGTCTGGAGAAATCAAAGCACTCGTCTGCACATCTACACTCGAGCTTGGAATAGACATCGGATCAGTTGACCTAGTCGTTCAGTACATGTCACCGAGACAAGTGAACAGTCTAGTTCAACGCGTCGGACGTTCAGGTCACACTCTAACTAGGACGTCTCACGGGGTTCTAGTCTCCGTTTCAACCGAGGACCTCCTAGAATCCATCGGAGTTATCGAGCTAGCGAAAGAAGGAAAGTTAGAACACACCAAGATCCACCGCGGAGCACTTGATGTGCTTGCACACCAGATCGCTGGGATGCTAATGGACTCTGAAGGAAGCCGCGAACTTTCGGAGTTGAAGAGCGTGATCAAACGAGCCTACCCATACCAGTCTCTCGAGGACGGTCCCATTGACCAGGTTGTCGAGTTCATGCGCAAGATGGGTTACCTGAAGAGAGAAGGCGCAACCCTCTACCGAACCTCGCGCACTCGGTTCTACTATTTCGAGAATCTTAGCATGATTCCAGACGAACGCCGTTACTTGGTTGTGGATCTCACCAGTCAGCAAAATGTTGGCATTCTGGGGGAAGAGTTCATGCTGACTACGGCCAGGATCGGGCTCAATTTCATCATCAAAGGCCGAGTTTGGCAGATCAAACAAATAACAGATGATGGAAAGGTGTACGTCCTTCCAATTGACGACCCTACGGCGGCAATCCCGGGATGGGACGGGCAAATACTACCTGTGCCACGCGCCCTCGCGACTAAGGTTGGCACCTACAGGGCTATGGCAGATCGACTCTTAGCGAAACATACTCCAAAATCCGAGTCCATCGAAGACTTATCACAGCTGTGGCCAGCCGATGTTTATGGATTGAGGCAACTCGTTGAGGAGATGGAGGCGCATCGTGCTACTGGTGCGCTTGTTCCGACAGAAAAGCGATTCTTGATTGAAGGATTCGATCGATACATTATTCTTCACGCACATCTCGGTGACGTTCTCAATTTCACCTTGGGCGAAGTGATCGAGGAACTCTTCCGTCGCCAAGGCCTTGTTAGAATGTGGTGGTCAGATGCCTATCGAATTCTCTTTGAGATGAACGCTGATACGACCGACCTCAACATGGAGAACCTCTTCAGAAAAGAGGTGTTCGGAGTCGAAGAGCCCGTACTGGGTGGAGCGTGCCACGGCGTGCTTCATCGTCACTTCCCGTGGCAGCTGCATATGAAGCACGTCGCCGAGAGATTCGGCGCACTAAACCGTGGCCGACTCATGTACGGGGACGCGATGAAAGAACTGATGTTGAGATACCGACTCACTCCAATTTATGATGAGACAATCAGAGAAGCACTGATGGAGCATTCTGATTTCGATGGGGTCAAGGAGATCTTCGAAGGGGTCAAGAGTGGTGCAATGGAGGTTCAATTTTTCCAGTCAAAGGACAAGCCCACGCCCCTGGCCTACCATATTCTGTACCGGCATGTCGACATTCCGGAGCTCATAGCACCGGAAAATGTTGCTGCTGACAATCTGGCGCGACTCCGGATATCTATCGAGGGACGTGTCGTAGACCTGCTTTGCTTCGACTGCGGAGTCCTGAACTCCGAGGTCATGATTGCTGACCTTCCTGAACATCCTCAGTGCACTGCCTGCGGGTCGAGACTCCTTTCACCCCTCTTCTGGTCCAGCGGCTATTCAGCCAGCATTCTCAAAAGGAAACGAAACAAAGAAGATCTTGACGAAAACGAGAAGAAGGCGTTAGCGAAGGCTAGAAGATCAGCGGACCTCGTGATTTCCTACGGAAGACGGGCGGTCGTTGCCCAATCTGTATATGGGATAGGCCCACAAACAGCAAGCAGAGTGCTCGCGATAATGCATGACAAAGACGAAGAATTCTACAAGGATCTTCTCAACGCGAAGCTTCAGTTCATTGCAACAAGGCCGTTCTGGAATAATTAACCAACCTTGCCCCTGAATTCTCTTAGCAACCCGGACCTGGATTCGTCTTCAACCAATTTTTCATGTGTAATAGTGAGGCTAAGCAAGCTCTGGCTTTCTTCAGCAATCTCGATGGTGTTAAGGCGGAGAGCATTTAGCAAAGGCATACTCATGTATACGACGTTGAAAGGCTAGGGAACTTGGCAATGCTTCCGCGTCTCATTACGCGCCCGGAGGTAGGAAGAAGATACGATGGAGTCATTTTTCTAAACTCGGATTCCAAGGGGTTAGCGTTCTCCGCCCCAGCGAGAGTTCCTCAACTCAAAAGTGGAGGAGGAGGTCACTTTCGAGGAAGGGAAATCTTTCTCCTTTGTTCTCTTGTTTTGATCTGTCTCGCGGTAGTACAGGTTGGACACGGTGATGGTTACGCTTTCAGCGGGAAATGGGGATTACTAGGCGGACCCATGGAACCCAACGGGATAGCAGTCGATCCGCTTGGCAACATTTACGTTGTAGATTTTCACAACTCTCAAGTGGAAAAAATTGCTGGTAATGGAACACTGTTGGCCTCTTGGGGTTCCAGGGGCTCAGGGCCGGGACAGTTCATGCAACCTCAAGGAATAGCGCTCGACCCTGCCGGCAACGTGTTCGTGAGCGACTCTGTGAACAACAACATTCAGAAGTTCACGAACACTGGCATCCTAATGACAGCATGGGGAAGCGGTGGCTCAAACCCGGGACAATTCATTACTCTGAACGGGATTGCGGTAAATGGCACCGGGTTCGTTTATGCCGCTGACAAGGGAAATGCTCGCGTGCAAATCTTTGGGAATTCTGGCGCATTTGTTTCTAGTTTCGGCAAACTCGGCTCAGAACCAGGAAATTTCACTTCTCCATATGGGGTTGCTGCCGGCCCCTCTGGATTCGTTTACGTTAGCGATGATATGAACAACAACGTTTCAAGGTTTAGCGCAACCGGCAATTTTGTAAATGGCTGGGATATCGTGTCTCCTGCCGGAGTTGCCGTTGACTCTGCAGGAAACGCGTACATCGCGGCCAGAGTGGACAACAAGGTAGAAAAATTCTCCTCTACCGGAACCCTATTGCTGACCTTTGGGTCTCATGGTAGCGGTAATGGTCAGTTCAACAACCCAGTAGGAATTGCCGTTGACTCATCGGGAAATATCTACGTAAGCGATTTCTTCAACTATCGCGTGCAGGAGTTTTCGCAAACTGGGACCTTCGTAAGTAGCGTTACCTTCGCCGGCCCTGGCAGGTTTGACGATCCATACTCCGTGGCCTTGGATGGGTTTGGGCATGTTTTTGTGGCAGATGCGCTTAACAATCGCGTGGAAAAGTTCGGCACGAATGGGGGATTCATTACAGCATGGGGCTCGAACGGAACTGGGCCCGGCCAGTTCCGTAATCCCACTGGTGTGGCAGTTGACATTCTAGGGAACGTATACGTTGTTGACTATCAAAACGACCGGATCCAAAAATTCAGTCCGACCGGCTCTTTCATTTTATCATGGGGAAGTCAGGGTAGTGCAAATGGAATGTTCGTGAAGCCGGTGAATGTGGCTATCGATGGATCCGGCAATGTCTACGTAACGGACAACGGCAATAACCGGATTCAGAAATTTAACAACACAGGTGGATTCCTCGCTAAGTGGGGAGCAACCGGGACCGGCACCGGAATGTTTCAGAACCCGTCCGGGATCGCGGTTGACTCATTGGGTAATGTGTTTGTTACGGACACAGGCAACAATCGTGTTGAGAAGTTTTCTAGCGCCGGTGCATTCATAACTTCTTGGGGAATGCTTGGACCAGGGAATGGGCAGTTTAAGAGCCCGGAAGGCATCGCTTCCGATCTCTCAGGGAATGTCTATGTCGCTGACTATTACAACAATCGCACTCAGAAATTCCTTGGCAATGGCACCTTTGTTGCGTCCTGGGGCACGAGTGGTAGCCTGAATGGGTTGTTCAACAACCCGGTTTCCTTGGCTATTGACACTGCAGGCAGTGTGTACGTCGCGGATAGCGGGAACAATCGCGTTCAAGTATTCGTCCCACTCTCGACCGGACCAGGCTTCCCCGGAGGAGGCTCGGGTCGAGTAATGCGTCTCTAGTGCGGGCAACTACCAACTGACTCATATTAGCATACAGCTCATCTAAGAATCATTTACGTTTTGACAAAAAAAAGGGTTGGAGGAGGCTTTAGCTCCTCTATTGGAATTCTTACGCGTTGGCTACTAGGTCTGGTATGAGGTTCGCTACGTTGGGTGTTCCCCAACCGGTGGCTGGGTCCCATCCCGTGGCGGCATTGAATCCTGCCGATGTGCCTGTCATTACATTGTTTCCTACTGTGATGTCATGGAAGTCTCTTGCGTACATTGTTGGGTTGTTTCCAATCTTGTAGATCGCCGGGTTTAGAGTGCCTAATGCACGTCCTGCTGCTTGGTTAGCTAAAGCTCCGATCGCTGCCCATTGTGGGGAGCCAGCGCTGGTTCCTCCCACGAAGAAGAAGGCATTGAATCCGAGGAAGCTGGTGAAGACGAGGACTCCACCGTTTATGGCGGCATTGTAAGCGACGTCCGCGGTGTTTCTAGACGTAAGAGCAGCTCCATTGTAGGTCAAGCCTGCTTGGAAGGATGGTACACCGAACAATAGGCTGGGTGCTCCTCCAGTAGTGGCTCCGGGGTTGAACACTGCTTCGTTCCAGACTTGTTCTCCGCCATAGCCAGCTGGTGTGCATTGCGGCATGCCGAAAGCGCGGCCCGAGTTGCACGGGCCCGTAACGGACGCTAGTCCAGCGCTACAGGTTGCTCCAGCGGCGCAGCTTGATACTGTTCCAGGGGCGATGTAGGGATTGCCCTCGGTTCCCGCGACCGCTATATTCAGCGGATTGGATGCTGGGAACAGAGCGTTGGCGAATGGTCCACCATTTGTTGCGCCAGCGTCGCCTGCAGAGGCGAAGACTGTGATGCCTGCGGCTTGAGCTGCAAGATAGTTGTTGTTTGCCTGCTTGACTTGGGCATTATTGTTGTGCACTAGAAATTCTGGGATTCCGAAGCTTTGTGACATTATGCTACCGGGGTAGAGACTGATCGCATTGGCTTCCGCAACATTGATTGCGTTGCCCGAGGATGTAGATGCAACAACCAGCACTATTTTCGCGCCGGGTGCCATGGCGTGGGCGTACTCGACGTCGAGGCTAGTTTCGAATGCCCATCCGGTTTCGTCATGGTGCGTATCAGTCGGATCGTAGACGGGGCATCCGCCAGAGGGACATAGGATCGTGAAGTCCGCCGCTGGTAGATTAAAGCGCTGGTCGAAGACTGTTAGATCATTCGTTATTGTCGGGCTTCCGAAAGCATCGACGATGAGTATTGTCTGGCCCGTTCCATCAAGGTTAGATGGAAAGTTATAGGCCGATCTGAGGTATGTTGGAGTGTAGCATATTAGAGTAAGTCCGCTGCTCGCTCTACAGAATGGCAGAGCGTCCGGAATAATAGTGTCCGGCGAGACCTGTATCCTGTAGTTTAGTGGGGAGTATTGGAAATTACCGGAACTTGGTGCGTTGGTGATTAGGGATGCGAAAGCTACGGGTGACATCAGCATTGAGATTGAGACTGCTATAGCCATAATACCGAGTATTTTCTTCATGATTTCGAGATAATGCTACTACACATTTAAGGGCTTTGGCTGTCCGTAGATATCTACGGACTACCCGTTTACGCTGTTTCTGTCATCTACAAGAGGAGTCTACACTTTTCGACTTGACTAACGTTGCGGAACGATTGTATGAAAGGCCCCTAATGCGGTTCGTTTGGCGTCCCAAACACAGAAACTGAACCCATTATGAGGCGGACTGAAACAACGGACGTGCTTGTAAGCGAGATCCTAATCTCAAATTCATATCGAACGGCGTTTTCCCGCTACGGAGGGAGACATGATGCGAATTCATAGTCTGGTTGTCGGAAGGCTACAGACCAATTGCTACATTCTTCAGTCAGAAAACGAGGGGGTCATAATTGACCCAGGAGATGAACCTGAACGAATCCTACAATTAATGAAAGATCTCGGACTCAAACCGCGAATGATAGTAGCCACACACGCACACTTTGACCATGTTCTCGGCGTCAACAAGATCAAAGAAGAGCTGCGTCTCCCTTTCACCATTCACAGAGGAGACGCTGAGATTCTAGAGTCGATGCAGGCACGGGTCCTGCAGTTCATGGGTTTCAGCGTCCCCCCGCCACCCAAAGTAGATCGATTTCTCAAGAACGGAGACTCCATGCCGATAGGCGGGGACGTGGTAAAATTGATTCACACTCCCGGACATTCTCCCGGAAGCATTAGCATAGTTGGTCAGGGCTTTGTCATGACCGGAGACGCGTTGTTCAACCGGTCTATAGGACGAACTGATCTTCCAGGCGGAGACCTCGACACCCTGGTCCATTCAATAACGGGGCGCCTGTTGACCCTGCCCGACGATACCATCGTTTATCCGGGGCACGGCCCGGAGACAAGCATAGGCGACGAAAAACTAGCCAATCCCTTTGTAGGAAGAATGTCCAGACGCGTTCCATAGGTTCTAGATACTTCAAAAGATCATTCCGAGGGCGATTAGGATTATCTACCGCAATAGCCCTCTAGATAGTAATGAAAAAATCCGAAGAAGAATGGAAGAAGCAGCTCGACACCGAGACCTACCAGGTTTTGAGAAAGAAGGCGACCGAACGGCCCTTTACCGGAAAATACCTCCACAATAATGAGAGGGGAATGTATGTCTGCGCGGGATGTGGAGCACCACTATTCTCATCCGATACAAAGTTTGAGTCTGGAACCGGGTGGCCCAGCTTCTGGGCCGCTGCATCAAAGGAGAACGTCGAAGAGAAATCCGACCGCAGCCTCTTCATGAATAGGGTTGAGATACTTTGCAAGCAGTGTGGCGGTCATCTGGGCCACGTTTTCGAGGACGGCCCCCAGCCGACAGGGTTGCGGTATTGCGTCAACTCGCTCTCTCTAAGCTTCAGGAAAACTGATGGGAAAAGCGCGTCTGCAGAGCCCAAACAATAGTCGACTGCTTTTTTTGGGCAACTGCGACTTTGCGAAACGATGAAGGTAGGATAAGCTACCGTTAGAGATATCAACGCGCCCTAGTTCGAAAGGCGTAGAGAGAGCACCATAGAGCGATCGGATGAGAAAACATGGCCGGACTAGACGTTGTAATCATAGCATCATTCCTTCTAGCTTTCAAAGCCTTCCTAATAGAAGGGAGTGAGGTCGCGATCCTCTCTCTTGCAACAATAAAGCAGATCGGTAGGCGGAACGTCTTCCTCGGGGTTATCCTTGGAGGCCTCGGATCCATCGTCACGTTTCTAGTCGTCTACCAAGCCTTTCTTGCGCTGAAGACAATCTCCGACGCTCTGATCAACCTGATACCTGGTGTCGTCATTCTCTACTTTTCCTATCGGTTTCTGCGAGGATTCGTCAAGTACTATTTCCGCGGCAAATCATTCAGGGCGAAGATGGAAAAATGGAGCGAGGAAGTTGTCGAAAAAGATCGTAGCCACAGCGGGGGCGTCACAACAGGAAAAGGACAGATACCATTCTCGATCAGAAACTCTCTACCAGTTTTCAGCATCACAATGACGGAGGGATTCGAAGCAAGTCTTATTCTCGCAGCGGCCGGAGCCTTCAACATCGAGTGGACCCTCATAGGCGCGCTAGCGAGCCTTATCCTCCTGATCGTAGTATGCGCGTTCTCCTACGACTACCTGATGCAGGTTCCAAGATGGGCGTTAGATCTCATCGCTGGCATCGTCCTCCTCTCCTTCGGCTCGTACTTCTTCGTCTCAGGGGTACTAATCGCAACGGGCGTAATCTCCTGACGATAGATCTTTGCGACCTTTCACTGAGCCCCTGAGCAAAGGCCGCTGAGTCTTGCTTTCAGCTAGCCGACTGAATTTTCTAGCTTCAATCCAAAGCCTGCCTAGAGACCTACGGCTCCTGTTTCTGTCCCTTTTCCTCTGGACCTTTGGACTAGGCCTTTACAACTACATCTGGCCGTTGTTCCTGCGAGATCTCCAAGCGTCCCCCAACGATGTGGGCATCGTATTCTCAATCGGGTTCCTCGCCCTTGCTCTCAGCATGATTCCCGGAGGAATACTCGCGAACAAGTACGAACTGAAAGCCATATTGATCATAGGCTGGGCAATGAGCATCCCAGAGCCACTAATCTACTATTTCGCGAGAACCTGGACTGACGTGATTCCCGGAATAATCTTACTTCAATTATCAGGGTTCAATATTCCAGCATTCAACGCTTACATCGCGGGATCCGCTGACAAAGCCAAGTCAGCCTCCAACTTTGGCATAACATGGGCGTCAGCTCCACTGGGAATCGTCTTTTCACCCTTGGTCGGGAGCCTGTTACTCAACTGGATCTCCATACGAGGCATCTTCATTCTCACGTTCGTTTTCTTCACAGTTTCGACGATAGTCCTCTTCCTGATGAAACCACAACCTCCGCTAGAAAGTGATGCTAGCTCCCGTTTGCTCGAATTCCCTAGGTCCCGTCGAGAGGGGTCTCTTCTTCTCTATCTAGCTGGAGCGGCTGTAGCCTGGAGCGTCACCGCGCCATTCATCCCTCTCTACTTCCAAGACACTCTCAGTCTAGGCCCGTCGATCATACTGCTTCTAGGCGCGCTTCAGTCCCTAGGAGCCGCCGTTTTCGCCGTTGTCCTCGGTAGGAGAGCGGATGCTAGAGGCAACGGCGGGACTATGGCTCTGGGGCTCCTTCTGTCATCAATAGGCCTCGTCGGGGTCCTTCTTACGAGAAACCTCTTGTTCGCGTTTCCATTGGTTTTCCTCATCGGAAGCGCAAGAGCACCAAGTCTTGTAGCCTACTCCATTCTTTCGATAATTCGGAAGGGAGCGTCAAGAGCTGGCCAGTTCGGGTTCTACCTGACCCTAGAGAGCCTGGGGTTTGTACTTGGATCTTACATAGGAGGTTCCCTCTATTCGCTAAAGCCTACAACGAACTTCTATGCAACCTCATCACTGTTCGTGGCGCTTGCTATTCTAGCCTGGTTGAGTCTCGGTCGCACCTCTGATTCCAAACAGCCAAAACGAATTGGGGATTCAGAAGTTATTGCGGTGTCGTAAGATTCAAAGACGCGGCCGCGGCTCTGCCATTCCATTCACTTTGGCTTTTGCCTTCTATCGCTTCTTTCCATAGACCGCGTAAACGATTCCTTGTGTTAGAGGAACAAGTTTAGTATCTGGAACGCCTTCCTCGATCATAAGAGTCGCGATCTGAGTTCCGCTTCGAGACTTCAGTATAGAGCGGCCAAGATAGGACAGGGTTCTCGCCCAAGCCTTTGAAACTATTCTTCCGAAGATGGGAAACAGTCCTAGAAGATAATCATAGTAGAATAAACGGAATATTCGGTTTGGCGGCCGGGCGAAGTCGAGAGAGATTACAACTCCACCCGGGCTGGTTGCTCTGGCCATCTCTCTAAATGTTAATCGTGCGTCTGATACATTTCTGAGCGCAAGACTGATCGACGCAGACCTGAAGGAATCGTCTCTGAAGGGCAGATTCTCTGCGCGGGCCAGTACCCAGTCGGTTCTTTCGGTCAGCCCTTTCCGTCTCAACCTTTCTTTTGCGGTCTGAAGCATGGTTAGGGTCAAGTCGACACCAACGACTAGGCCGTTGTTTGCGATAGAATTCGCAAAATCTGCTGCCAAAAGTCCTGTCCCTGTTGCCACATCCAGCACAACGCTGTCGGACTGAGGTTCAGCCTGTTCGACAACAAATGCGCGCCATCTTCTATCTTGGCCGAAACTGAGCAGTCCTAGTAATAGGTCGTATTCTAGTGGGACCTTAGAGAAGAGGCTTCGAACGTACCGGGCTTTGGAATCGTACACGGTCTACGCGACTGGAGGATGCGCTTTCCTACTCTCAGCTCGGGTCAAAGCGTAGCCGACAGCGCCAATTCCGAGAACTATTATGACGACGAGTATGACGGCGGGGACTAGAAGTAAGTTGTAGGTAGCGACGAGCCATGCAGCACCGAGGAAGGCGACCATACCGCCCCAAGCGAGGATCATCGACCGGGGAGGAGCATATCGGTCATCAGGTCCATGCACAACGAAGGCGACGAGAATGAGCCAGGCTCCGAACGCCAGGAAGATCAAAGGTATGCCCGTGGACAGGCTGAGACCGCCCGCGCCGACTATGGAGAGAAGCATGACCGTGCCGAATATTATGAGAAATACTCCACCATTCAGTGGGGCCCATGGAACCCTTAGCATCTTTGATCTTCGTTGGATCGGCCGTTGTTCCGGTTTATAGTTCTATTGTAATCATCGGGCGAGTCGGCCGCTCCTTGTCAGACGTGATCGTACGCTTTATTCTGCTGGAAGTTTCCTGAGTTCATGTCCTGTTCAATCTCTCTTAGCATAAGGATCCTCCTGTAGGTGGGCGGATGGGTCATGAACAGCTCGGCGGCTTTGCGCCAGTTCGATTTGGCCTCTTGTGCCATGGCCGCTTCTAGCTCTCGCTCGCTCAGGACTCCATCCTTGTCAAGATCATATTTCGATTTCTGGTCCATGATGCTTGCAACATCCTGCTTTGCTTGGGCGGGATCTTCGATGAAGAAAGCTCGGGCTCCGTGCGGTTCTCCGGGGGCGAGAGATAAACCGTAGGCAATCTTTGTGAGAGCGCTTTCCAGTTCTCTGGGCTGCTGGGTTAGAAAGGCCGAATACGCGTCTGCGTAGCTCTCTCTAAGACGGGTAAGACGGAGTGCCAGTAGGGTGGTAAGAATGTAGACTGCGTAGGCTACGACTGCGACGACAATCAAGACTCCGGCGCTATTGTTCTTGTTGCTGCGTCCGCTGTAGCCGCTGGCGATTCCACCCCAGAGGACAGAACGTGCGATGAGGTAAGCAACAAGGGGAATTGCGCTGATCATTGTTACAACGATAAAGTCACGGTGCTTGACATGACCGAGTTCGTGAGCTAAGACTCCTTCGATCTCGTTCTCGTCAAGTCGTTGAAGGAGACCTTGGTGGACGGCGAGTGTAGCGCCTTTGCTCGTGCGGCCGAAAACGAACGCGTTAGGGGTCGGGTCAGGCGAGATGGCTAGTCGTGGGATCGGGACGCCTGCTTTCGAGGCGAGCTGGCTTACCTTTGACTCAAGCCACCGATTCTCACCAGGACCAAGATAGTGCAAACGGCTTGTAGCACGAACGATCACGGGTCCTATCAGGTACTGTAGTAGTATGATGAAGAGAGCGCCTACTAGGCCAAGGACTAGTCCGGTGAACGGGTCAAGGAAGAATGAGGAGATTACCAGGATTAGCCCGAGAAATATGGCGAAGACTAGAATTATCGTGAAACTCATCGTGCGTTTGAGAGCGCCGAGTCCTGCCAAATTCTTCTTCCTTGGTCTAGAGAGCTTAATTCGGCCCTCATTAATTCTATCCTAGAACAATTGAAGAGAGAACAATGTCCGGGATCGTTTCAGAGATAAAATGCACAAACTGCGGTGCACCTCTCAGCATCAACCCCGGAGAGATCGTCTCGACCTGCCGCTACTGCGGCTACACAGCCGTTGTCGGCGCCGACGAACCGTTCCAGCTAGAACACAGTCTCATACTGAACAACAATAACTCTGCTAGCATAGAGAACGCTCTTCGAGACTGGATGCGGGAGGGATTCATGAAACCAGGCGATCTCGCAAAGAAGAGCAAGATCCTGACACTGGAGCTCAGATATCTTCCATTCTGGCTCGTGCCAGTGCAAGCGGCCAGCAGCTACGAAGGAGTGCTAGAGAGAATCTCGCCACCTTCCCCTAGAAAGGGCATGATCGATCGGGATTACGATTGGCTGGTGCTTGGCCGCAAGGGAGCGCAGTTTCCAACCCGAGACTATACAGTACCAGATACTGGGAAGACTCCTTTCGATTTCAAGAGAATAGATTCCGGGGCGAAGTTCCTCAACAGTGAGATGACTAGTGAAGAGGCGATTCAGCACGCTAAGGACGAGGTCGAAACGAACCAGAAGTTCTTGGCGAAACAGGAGGTTGACCAGATAATTTCCTTTACTACCAATTTCAAAGTCGACAAGCCGACCTATCTTCACGCTCCGATCTGGTTCAGCACCTACGAATACAAGGGCCGAAGCTACAACGCCCTCTTAGACGGGAGCTCAGGGGCAGTACTACGAGCGGACATTCCGCAAGCAGATTTCAAAATGATCTGAACCTGAGCGAGAAACCAAGCTCGAGATTGCTCCTGGGGACACAATCTCCGAAAGTGGAGAGCATGCATGAAAAAGCATCTCCGCCACAAGAAGGAGATGCGGAGAATCGTAGTATTATGTGTCACGAAAATGGTCTATTATCCATGATACGCGAATAAACTCCTCGCAAGCCCTCGTCAGCGCGTTGCCTCCGCCACTCCTGCGTCGTGAGACAAGATCGCTAAGACCCCCTATTATCCAGAAATCGTTTCCTGTCTGGCACTGACAATGGGCAAGACAAGCGATTCCGGGCACAATCCACGCTAAAATGGCGTTGGAAAAATCGCGACAAACCCGAACGAATCTCCGGACAATAGACCGAGGCTTCCCAGAAACGAGAACAGGGCTGAGAATGGGCGATTTGGGTCGTCTTCCCTGTCGGCCGAATCGAGGCATTGGTACGAGACCAGTTATTATCGAAAGAAGAGTTGAGGCTCGGTCGGGAAATCGAAACGTTGATCCCTGGCAAGGCTGTTAGGGTCGAGGCGTACTGTTCTACCGCTAATCTTGGAGCGGGCTTCGACGTATTCGGGCTAGCACTCGACAAGTTCGCGGACCGAGTACAAATACGGACGACAAGCGACAGAAATGTCAGAATCGAAGCCCGAGGACCGCACAGCAGAGAGCTGCCCAGAGCCCCAGACAAGAATTCGGCCGGTCCACCTGCTCAAACATTACTCGACAGGAGCGGAGCAGAAATGGGCGTTGAGATAACCATCGAGAAGAACATTCCACCCGGTCTGGGTCTTGGCAGCAGCGGCGCTACAGCCGCAGCTTGCGCCAAAGCAATGAACCATCTGCTGCAGCTAGACCTTTCCAACGACGAACTGGTTAGGATTGCCAGTCTCGGAGAAGCCGCAGCTTCAGGATCAGCTCACGCCGACAATGTCGGCGCATCACTTCTAGGAGGATTCGTAATCTCGTATGGGAATCCTCTCAGAACCGTCTCAGTGAAACCACCAACCAAACTCTCCATCGTAGTCGTCTCGCCGAAAACTCGGATCCCGAAGAACAAGACAGGCCTTGCAAGGAAACTTGTTCCCGAGAAGATCAAGGTCAAGGAGGCGATCCTCAACATTGGACGAGCATCAGCCATCGCCCTCGGATTCGCCAAAGGCGATATAGATCTGATCGGTAGCGGAATGGAAGACGCGATCGCAGAACCCCACAGAGAGAGACTCGTTCCAGGCTACAAGATGGTGAAGAAAGCCGCACTTACCGCGCGCGCAAGTGGAGTAGCGATCAGCGGCGCGGGGCCTAGCGTAGTGGCATTCGTCGACAAGACAAAGCAGGACCCAAGAAAAATCGGAAGAGTCATGGTGAAAGAATTCTCGAGGCACCATGTTGAATCCACGTTATTTGTAACAAGATCCGCTGGCAAAGCCCGCATCATCAGGAGCGATTAATCCGATTGTGGCGTTACAAGCTTCAATGCTCCGAATGTCAGAAAGACTCTCCCGCGAGTGAAACCGGCTTCCGATGCAAGAACTGTGGCGGGCTCTTAGAGGTGAAGTTCGACCTCGCAGGCAAGAGAAAACCATCTTGGGATACTCGACAACTCTCAGTTTGGAAATACAGAGAGCTTCTGCCGATCGAGAAAGAAGATTCCATCATTAGCCTAGCTGAAGGAGGAACAGGTCTTCATTGGTGTCAACGCCTCGGACGCAAGCTTGGGCTAAAGAAACTCTACATCAAGAATGAAGGAGAAAACCCGACTGGCTCCTTCAAAGACCGAGGAATGACAGTTGCAATATCGAAAGCGAAAGAGCTCGGGAAGAAGAAAGTTCTCTGCGCTTCTACTGGAAACACTGCGGCCTCTCTATCAGCTTACTCAGCACGAGCTGGGATGGAATGCATAGTGATCGTCCCGAAGGGAAAGGTCGCCGGGGGCAAGATGCTCCAGGTAACCATGCACGGAGCAAAGATCATTCAGGTAAACGGAGACTTTGATCAGGCCCTCCAAACAGCGTTAGAGCTAGCAAATCGGAAAAAAGAACTCTACCTGATGAACTCCATCAACCCCTATAGACTCGAAGGACAAAAAACACTCGCCTTCGAGATTTCTGACCAGCTTCTCTCGAAAACCCCGGACACGGTGATACTGCCAGTTGGAAACGGTGGCAACATCAGTGCGGCATGGAAGGGTTTCACCGAATTTCAACAATTATCGATCACCCGGACAAGGCCGAGAATGGTTGGAGTTCAAGCGGAAAAAGCGGCACCAATTGCGCATGCCGTGAAAAACCGGGAGAACAAGATCCGTCCAGTTCACAATCCACAAACAATCGCAACAGCAATCAGAATTGGATCCCCCGTAAACTGGCCAAAAGTCCTCAAGGCCATAAAGGAGTCGAAGGGAACAGCAGAAACCGTCACTGACCCCGAAATCCTCCATGCTCAACAGGAACTTGCAACTCTCGAGGGAATCTTCGTTGAGCCAGCCAGCGCCGCTTCCATCGCGGGACTAAAGAAACTTCGAGGGAGTGGAAAGATCGACCCGTCAGAGACTATCGTCTGCGTCACAACCGGCCACGGGCTGAAAGACCCATCAGTTCTAGAGCGACTGCCCAAGTCCCAGACAGGTTACACTTTCGACATTACTAACAAAACTAGCTTAGATGCCCTCGAGCGGATCGTTTGAGAATCATACTGGCCGGCTTCGGAACCGTCGGCCAAGCCCTCGCACAGATTCTCCACCAAGACGCAGACCGACTTCTGCAAGCATACGGCTTCCGACCCAAACTCACCACCATAGTAGATAGCCAAGGATCCTGCTCCGACAAATCCGGACTCAACATTCCGCTAGCCCTGAAAACCAAGAAGAAGTACGGAACAGTAGCCAAGTATCCAGGAACAGGCAGTCGCAACAGTAACAGCGCTCGCCTCATTTCTAACAGTGAGGCAGAAATTGTCGTAGAAACAACGCCTACCAACTTCAAAGACGCTGAACCAGGACTGTCCAACATCAAAACCGCGCTCGCCAACGGAAAACACGTAGTCACCGCGAACAAGGGTCCCCTCGCCCTAGCCATGCCGGCGCTTCTCGAACTCGCGAACCATCGCAAGCGACAACTCCGATTCAGTGGAACAGTAGGCGGAGGAACCCCATTCCTCGACTTCGCTGCAAAGTGCATGCCCGGAGAAAGAATCATCCGAATCAGAGGAATCCTCAACGGAACAACAAACTACATCCTAACTAGAATGGAAAACTCCTCCCTGACATTCGAAAAAGCATTAGCAGAAGCACAGAAAAAAGGCTACGCCGAAAAAGACCCCACAAACGATATCGAAGGACTCGACACTGCCGCGAAGATCGTCATAATCGCAGACTGGATTCTGAAAAAGCGCTACAACTTGCGGAACCTAGAGATCACAGGCATAACCAAGGTCACACTGCAGAAACTCAACCAAGCAAGAGCATCAGGTGCGAAAATCAAACTTATTGGCAGAATTGAAGAATCATCAGCCTCAGTAGGTCCCGAAGAGGTTCGCGCAGACGACCCCACATGCGTTCCGAACACTCTGAACGCGCTCACATTTTCAACAGAACACGCCGGTGACATAACCCTCATCGGGCCTGGCGCTGGAGGCGAAAGAACGGCTAGCGCAATAGTTCGAGACATCGTCAGCATACGCCAAGGGTACGCAGCATAAAGGGGACAATATTGAAGCTCGTGATGAAGTTCGGCGGCACATCCATAGGCAGCAGCCTCAGAAT
Source organism: Candidatus Bathyarchaeia archaeon (assembly GCA_035935655.1). Classification (NCBI taxonomy): domain Archaea; kingdom Thermoproteati; phylum Candidatus Bathyarchaeota; class Bathyarchaeia (SeqCode); species Bathyarchaeia archaeon. The sequence continues at coordinate 2,642 of DASYWW010000046.1, read as the reverse complement.
CAAGAATGCAGCAAGGATAGTCCAACGCTACTCTGAGGGAAACAAGGTTGTCGTTGTCGCCTCCGCGATCGGAGAGACAACAGATCAACTCATCAAGATCTCAGACCTCGCCAAGAAAGGAGACCTGCGGCGGGCGAGAAAACTCCTCTCGAAGATTGAGGTATCTCATCTCAAGATCGCACGGATGGTTGCGAGTAGAGGAGAGACCCGAGAACTTGTATCGAGATTAGAACAGCTCAACTTGGAACTTGAGCGAACAGTAGAGGGAATAGCGCACCTCAGAGAGCTAACATCCCGGAGCCGCGACTATCTCCTGTCCTTTGGCGAAAGACTATCAACTCCAATTCTCGCAGCGACATTGTCAACAGCCGGCCTAAAGACCAAGGCATTGACGGGTGCCGAAGCAGGAATTACCACAGATGACAATTTTGGTGAGGCAAGACCCCTCATGGAGACCAGCTACCTCCAAGTCCACCAACGTCTGGACTCGTTGTGGAGTCGCAAAGTAATCCCGGTTGTAACAGGGTTCATCGCAGCCACAGTTGACGGAAGCATCACGACCCTCGGACGAGGAGGATCCGACTACACTGCAACAATGCTGGCGGCTGCGCTTGGAGCTGACGAGATATGGATATGGACCGACGTGGACGGGTTGATGACAGCGGATCCTAGAATCGTCAAGGACGCCGCTCTTCTCCCCAACATCTCGTTCGGAGAGGCGTTAGAATTGTCGTATTTCGGAGCTAAGATGATGCACCCTCGAGCATTACAGCCTGCGGGAGAGAAGAAAATCCCAGTTCGGATCAAGAACTCGTCCAAGCCAAGCAGGAACGGGACTCTCGTCTCAGCAAATGAGCCTCACAATGGAGGCAAAGTCGTCAAGGCGGTTTCGATCATCAGGGACGTCGGCATCGTGACAGTGAGTGGCAGCGGAATGATGGGTGCCCCCGGAGTAGCTGCAAAAGTCTTCCAGACCCTCGGTTCAAACAACATCAACGTGATGATGATATCTCAAGGCTCCTCAGAGGCGACCATATCATGCGTTGTCGCGAATAGGGAGGTTGACCGCGCAGTCAGGGCTCTTCAATTGGCGTTGATGGGGCAAGGGTACGTGGAAAGAATAGCTGAAGAGAAAGACGCCTGTATCATTGCTGTCGTTGGATCGGGAATGAAGGGAACGCCGGGAGTCGCAGCCAGGATATTTACAGCGGTCGCAAAACGAAAAGTAAATGTCCGCATGGTCGCTCAAGGCTCCTCAGAGTACAACGTATCGTTTGTAGTATCGCGCAGGGACGGCCCAGAAGCAGTGAAGGCCCTTCACGACGAATTCAAACTTGGTTGAGTCTCCCATGCTTTATCATCGCATGATCGTGACGACATCTTTGTCAGCGGGAACATGGTCGAGACTCACCCTTTGACCAGTGAATTTTACGCTTGATCCTGAAACGAAAGCGTACTTGGCTCCCTCGACAAATCGTGGACTGATCTTTTTGCAGACATCTCGCAAGGTCGAGCCAGCAGGAAGAATAAGAGGTTTCTCGAAGTCCGCGTCACCATCAGGACGTTTCAGATAGATTCGTATGAAATTGAGAGTCTCCCAGATTCTCTCAGCGAGAAGATCCATGTTCAATCCCTTCTCGGCCGAAATGGGGACGAAATCGCATCCAATCTGTTTCTTCGCGGCCGCAAGGTATTGCTCATTCACAAGATCAACCTTGTTCAAAACCACCAAAGATGGAACGTATCTTCGGTTTCCGGTCAATACATCAATCAGTTGCTCGTCCGTGACATCCTCTCGCACCAAAATTCCCCCATTACTAATCCCGTAAGCCTCCACTATTCCCTTGACAGTTGCCGGGGTCAGCTTCGTCAGCTTGACGCTTGTAGTGAGAGCTAGCCCTCCCTTACTGCCCCTGTTGATGACTACATCGGGAGGCTTCTGGTCGATCCGAATGCCCATGCCGTGAAGCTCATTCTTCAACAATTGTATCTGTCCCGGCTGAAACACGTCTAAGACCAATAGGACAAGGTCTGCATTTCGTGCAACCGAAAGAACTCTCCTCCCTCTACCTCGTCCCGAAGACGCGCCGCTGATGATTCCTGGAAGGTCGAGGATCTGGATATCCGCCCCGTTGAGGCGTAGAATCCCAGGGACAACGGTGAGAGTTGTGAAAGCATATGCCGCAACTTTGGACTTCGCATTTGTCAACCGATTCAGAATGGTCGACTTGCCGACACTGGGCAATCCAATGAGAACGACTGTCGCATCGCCTCCTTTGCGAATCTCGAAGGCTGGGCCTCCACCCTTGGAGGTGGAGCTTTCCAGCTCCTCGTGCAACCGGGCAAGTTTGGCTTTGAGAAGGCCAATGTGATGTTCAGTTTTTTTGTTGATCTGGGTCTTCTTCATCTCCTCCTCAATCTGCTTAATCTTCTCAGGAAGACCCATCGTTGATCCGTCTCAGAACACGTGAACAAGCTGTAGCCCTTGTAAACCTCACGTTATTCATCGTCCGAATACGAAAGAAAGAACAGCCCCTGGGTGTCGGACAAAAGCGGCTTTTTCAGTTGCCTCTAGCATACTAGGAGTGGAAGGTGCGGATCCCTGGCGGAAGGCTGGCTTGACGAGCGAGACAAGGCAATCC